>JANMWU010000298.1:0-9820 GCA_031380785.1 Gemmatimonadaceae bacterium | reverse complement strand
TGATCGCGATCGGCGTTGCCATTCCGTCGTCGCCGGGCTTCTTCGGCCCGTTCGAAGCCTTCGCGAAGACTGGATTGCAGATCTATTCGGTGCCGGTCACGCTCGCCGTCACCTGGGCCGTCGGATTCCACCTGTTGTCATTTCTGCCGATCACGGCGCTCGGCACGTACTACTTCTCGCAACTCGGCCTCTCGCTGCGCGAACTGCGCGGCACATCGGCGCAGCCGGCGGCGGATGCCTGACTTTCCGGTCCTGAGCGCGCAGGTGAATGCGTGGGCAAAGATCAATCTCGATCTGCGCGTTCTGGCCCGCGAGGAAAGCGGCTACCATCAGATCGAGACCGTCTTTCAGCGCATCTCGCTGTGTGACAACGTGGTTGTGACGGTGGAACCTGGCGCCGGCATCACGCTCAGTTGCACGCCCGATCTCGAGCTTCCGGAAGAACAGAACCTCGCGTGGCGCGCCGCCGCCGCGTACCGCCACGCCGCCGCCTGGCCGAGCACGGATCGCCGCATTGCGATCACCGTGCAGAAGGAGATTCCGATCGGCGCCGGACTTGGTGGCGGCAGCGCTGATGCTGGCGCCGTGCTGCGCGGCCTCAATTCGCTCAATCCGACACCGCTCGACAGCAACCATCTGCTCGGTGTTGCCGCGACGCTCGGTGCCGACGTTCCGTTCCTGGCCAGCGAGTGTGTGCGCGTGCTCGCGTGGGGCCGCGGTGAACGCATGATGGCGCTCGATGCACTGCCGCAGCGGATGGTGCGTTTCGCGCAATTCCGCGACGGTGTAAACACCGCCGTGGCCTATCGCGAGCTGGCGGCGGCGCGTGCCGACGGTCGCATCCCGGCCGTTGGTAGCGTGATGCGCGAAGCGCACAATCTCGGCTCGTGGCTCGACCTGCAGCGGAACGCGCGCAACGATTTCGAGATTCCCGTCTTCGCGCTGCGGCCTGACATCGCGCGCGTGCACGATGACTTCGTGCGCGCCGCACCGAGTGCGCTCGTCCGGATGTCCGGTTCCGGTGCGACGGTGTATGCGATCACCAACCAGCACTCGCAGGAATTTCTCGCGGTGGCCGAGCACTGGCCGTCCGATGGCAGTGTGAAACTCGGACTGGCTGTGACGCTGGAGACCACGCCTCCGGTGCAAATCCTGTCCGTCCCATCAGGTCCCCGTTAGCCTTCGGTGTACTCCACGTCCGATCCCCGATCGTCTAATGGCAGGACAGCGGCCTTTGGAGCCGTGAATCGTGGTTCGAATCCACGTCGGGGAATCCTCGCTTCACCCATTGAATGCACAGCGCGTGACGCGTGGTACAACTGACATTCCCACGCAGCACGTCGCGCGATTGGGCATCGATCTTTCAGCCCTCGCCCGGCGACACGCCAGCGCGCTCAGAGTAGCGTACCTCGCGTGTGTCGCGATCGCGACGCTGCTCCACCTCGGCTTCGACTCGTCTCCCGGGAACGCCTTCTTCCGCTTGAAGCGCGCCATCGATCCGCAGCTGGCGTTCAGGGATATCGTGGACGCGGCGCGCAACATTGCGCTCTTCGTCGGCTGGGGCGCCACGTGGGTCCTGACAACCAGGGCGCCGACCACGCGACGCGACGTCATTGCAGCGACGGTTGCAGGCATGCTGGCCAGTCTGTCGGTGGAGACGATCCAGCTATTCTCACAGTACCGCATGGCCAGCATCGCTGATGTCTGCACAAACACACTTGGTTCGCTCATTGGCGCGCTGACGCTCTATCTGATGGAACAACGCGCCATTGGTGACATGCGCCGCGGCACGCTGATTGGCATTCCCGGCTGGCTACCGGCCAGCGCGCTGCTGCTGACAGCATTCGGCCTCGCATTCGCGCCGTCCAGTCGGCCGTCGATGACGGTCGCCTGGTCGGCCAATCCGCTCGGGCGCGCGACCCTGGTGGCCGGCACAGCTGCAATGCATGTCCCATGGACTGCACTGCTGACCGACGTCGCCGTGTGGCTCGCGGTCGGACTGTCAGTCGCGATTGCGATCAGCGATCGCACCGGTCGGGTGCGAGTATCGCAGTTCTTCGCGTGGTTGCTGATCGTTCCGGGACTGCTGCTGATCGCGCACTACGGCCGCTCGCTTGCAGGGCTGCAGCGCGAGGCTGATACCTGGATCGTGCAGTCCGTGTCAGTCGCGTCCGGGTTGATGCTTGGGCTGGTGCTGGTTCCGCGCTGGCGAACGCAAGTCACCGCCCGATCCACACGCGCATATCAGCTGTTCGGAGTCGCGGCGCTGATTGGTGCGCTGATGAATTGGTCGCCCGCTACCTGGGCTGTGCCAGTCGGCGGCGTGTCGGCTTTCAGCTGGCCGCAGCTGGTGCCGATGATGTCGCTTTTTCAGCGACAGGATCTCTCGAGTGTGTTTCTGGTACTGCAGAAGGCCGGCATTGGCGCTGCGGTCGGCGCCTGCCTGGCGGCCCGAACACGGGTTGGCGAGCCGCGGCCGGGCGTTCGCGCCGCGTTGCTGTACGCGGCCGTGCTCGAAATCGGTCAGTGTTTCGTACCCGGCCGCTACCCCGACGTGACCGACATTCTGATCACCGTCTCAGCCGCCTGCCTGGTGGCGGTCCTGGTCGAACGTGCCGATGCCGGCGCCCGCGTCATGGCACCGACGGGCCGGCCGTCGCCGGTTTGAGCCGGTCTCCGAGGCGAGAGCGGCGTTGCCCGAACGGCGGCGCGCTGTCCAGTGCGGCTTGGCTGACGGGCGCGACGAGCGATCAATGCCGCCTGAATCATTGCAGACGTTACCGGAGAGTGGACTTACCAGTTTACTATTGAGTATACTGCCCAGTAACAATGAGGAGTGACCATGGCAACAACACGTATTTTTGACACTGATCATGCCCTGCTTCAGGAATTAGCGGCGAAAACGGGGAAGCAGCACCAAGTGATCATTCACGAGGCGCTGGAGACCTTCCATCGTGAGCGTATGCTCGATGACATCAACGCCGCCTTTGCGCAGGTCAAGCGCGACAAGAGCGCATGGCTTTCGGAGCAGGCGGAGCGGACCGCGTGGGATGGTACCGCCGCGGATGGCGTCACGAGTGAGTAGCGCCGGGCAGTTTGCTCAGGTCATGCCATCGCGCGGCGAAGTGTGGATGGTTGACCTAAGCCCGACTCGGGGTCGTGAGCAAGACGGCATGCGACCAGCGCTCGTGCTATCGGTAAACAAGTTCAATCACGGCCCCGCGGATTTGGTGATTGTGGTGCCGATCACGAAAACTCAGCGGCGAATCCCAACCCACGTTCTGGTGCCGGCGGGCGAAGCTGGGTTGACGTTCGACAGCTTCATCAAGTGCGAAGACCTTCGTTCAATTTCGAAGGATCGCTTGGTGCGGCACATGGGCGACGTGACGTATCCGCGCATCGAAAGCGTGCAGAAGTATGTCCGTGTGCTCTTAGGTCTCTAGGCCGCCGCTCCAGATCCGACGACGAGTGAGTCGCGCTCGCGAAAATGGACGCGAAACGGCGTCGCAACGAAAATGATCCACCACCCAACCGTCCAGCGGCCTTGAACGCCTGCAGCTGAGCCGGTATGTTTTAAGGCTCTGCCATATGGAAACGCTGCCGCTGGCGCCGGGCGCCAAGATTATTTCGGGGACCGCAAATCCGGCGCTGGCCGACGAAGTTGCACGCCATCTTGGCGTGGAACTCGCGAAAACCACTGCCACCCGCTTCAGCGACGGTGAAATCTTCGTCCGGATCGATGAAAACATCCGCGGGTCGGATCTGTTCATCATCCAGTCGACGAATCCTCCGGCAGATAACATTCTGGAAATGCTCCTGCTCATCGACGCGGCCCGCCGCGCCAGTGCGCATCGCATCACCTGCGTGCTGCCCTACTTCGGATACGCGCGACAGGACCGGAAGGACCAGCCGCGAGTGGCAATTGCCGCCAAACTGATGGCGAACATGATTCAGACTGCCGGTGCCGACCGCGTGCTCGGGATCGATTTCCATCAGCATCAGCTGCAGGGCTTTTTTGATGTGCCGGTCGATCATCTGTACGCGGCGCCGGTGCTTACGGCGCACTATCGGAAGAAAGACCTGAAGGATCTGGTTGTCGTGGCGCCTGACGTTGGCGCCGCCAAGATGGCTCGCGGTTTTGCCAAACGGCTCGACGCATCGCTCGCGATCGTCGACAAGCGGCGTCCGCGGGCGAATGTGGCCGAGGTGGTGAACGTGGTCGGCGATGTCGAGGGGCGCGATTGCCTCATCGCTGATGACATGATCGACACGGCCGGCACGATGACGGAGGCTGCACGGGCGCTCAAGGCGCTTGGTGCAGCGGACATCTACGTGTGTGCGACCCATGCACTGTTGAGCGGACCGGCCAAGGAACGCTTTGATGATGCACCGATCAAGGAAGTGACGGTGACCGATTCGGTTGCCATCCCTGAATCACGACGCCCACATCAGCTGCACGTGCTGTCAGTGGGCGAATTGCTGTCGAAGGCCATTCGATTCACCCACAGCGAGCAGTCGGTCAGCTCACTGTTTGACTGACGCTCTCGCGTCCCTGAGGAGTTTCCACGATGTCAACCGCCACGCTCTCCGCCACACTTCGCTCCGAATCCGGAAAGGGTGCCGCCCGCGCCCTGCGCCGCGCCGGCTCTGTGCCCGCCGTCATCTACGGCCACAAGCGCCAGCCGATGTCGCTTGCCGTTCCGACGCGTGAACTGGAGCGACTCCTCGAGCGCGTCTCAGCCGAGACGACCGTCGTGGAACTGAGCATCGACGGCAAGGTGTCACGCACCCTGATCCGCGAAATTCAGAAGCACCCGTTTAAGAAGCAGCTGGTGCACATCGATTTCCTCGAGCTGGTGGCCGGTGAGATGATCACCGTCAACGTGCCGCTGGTGCTCGTCGGCGTGTCGGTTGGCGTTCGCTCCTTCGGCGGCATTCTCGACCAGACGATGCGCGAGCTCGCAGTGACGGTCGACCCGTCGTCGATCCCGAACCACATCGACGTCGATGTCTCCGAGCTCGGTGTCGGCGACTCGATCCATGTGCGCGATCTGAAGCTGCCGGCCGGTATCACGGTGCTCGACGATCCGGACGCATCGGTGGTGGTTGTCGCCGCGCCAAAGGTGAACGCAACTGACGCTGCGGCCGATGCCGCTGCTGCGGCCGCCACGGCGGAGCCGGAAGTGCTGCGCGCCAAGAAGCCTGCGGACGACGTTAAGTAGGCAGCGTTTCCAGGCGGCGGGGCGCGGTGCGACAGTGGGGTTTCCACTGCATCGCACCGCGCCCCGTTTGCTTGTGCAACACGCGAATTCATGAAAGTCATTCTCGGCCTCGGCAATCCCGGCAAGGAGTACGAGCGCACCAGGCATAACATCGGCTGGTGGCTGCTCGATGTTCTCGCGCGGCGATGGAATACCGATGGCTGGAAGAAGGATGGCAAGGCGATGGTGGCGACCGCGCGCGGCGGCAACGACGGGGTCAAGTTGGTGAAGCCTCAGACGTACATGAATCTGAGCGGCGAAGTGCTCAAGCCGTTCCTGAATCGACCAGGCTGGGATCCGGCGCAGGATCTGCTGGTGGTCGTGGACGAGGTGGCGTTGCCGTTCGCCGCCATGCGGACGCGGCCGAGTGGCAGCGCAGGTGGGCATAACGGGCTCAAATCGGTGCAGGCGCACGTCGGAAATATTTCGTATGCGCGTCTGCGCATCGGCATTGCACCGCTGCATCCGCGCGCCAGCGTCGGCAATCTCTCCGACCATGTGCTGGGCCAGTTCGGTCGCGAGGAAACCGAGTTCATGGAAGCCGCGCTGCCGCGCATCGCCGACGCCTGCGAATCGTGGGTGCGCGATGGAATCACGACCATGATGAATAAGTTCAACACACCTCCGGCGGCCGGATCGCCGACGTGACGCACCCCTCCTTTCTCCGATTCATCACGTGCTGAAGCTCGGCATCGTCGGTCTCCCGAACGTCGGCAAGTCCACGCTGTTCAACGCGCTCACCGCCGCCAAGGCAGAGGCCGCGAACTATCCGTTCTGCACCGTTGAACCGAACGTGGGCATGGTGGAAGTGCCGGACTCGCGGCTGAACGCACTGGCCGCAGTGGTGCAGCCAAAGCGCACCGTTCCGGCCGTTGTGCAGTTCGTGGACATCGCCGGTCTCGTAAAAGGCGCGGCGCAAGGCGAAGGGTTGGGCAACAAGTTCCTCGCCAATATCCGTGAGACAGATGCGGTGGTGCATGTGATCCGTTGCTTCGATGACGATGACATTACACATGTGATGGGCAGCGTCGATCCCGTGCGCGATCGCGATGTGATCGACTTCGAGCTCTGTTTCGCCGACATCGGCAGCGTTGAAAAGCGTCTCGACAAGCAGCAGCGCATTGCGAAGAGCGGCGACAAGGAAGCCGTTGCGGAATTGCCCGCGTTGCAGAAAGCATTGGCGACATTGCAGAATGGCGTGCCAGTGCGTCGCGCTGGCCTGAGCAAGGAAGAGCTGCACCTGCTCGAGCCGCTGATGCTGCTGACAGTCAAACCGGTGCTGTACGCCGCCAACGTGACCGACGGCGAACTCGCGACCGGGCATGGCAAGTACGTCGATGCGTTGCGTGTGGCCATCGACGCCAGTGGTGAAGTGGCCGATGTGGTGCCGTTCTCGGCGCGCATCGAAGCGGAGTTGTCGGAACTGGCACCGGACGAGAAGCTGGAGTTTCTGGCGTCACTCGGGCTCGAGAGCGCCGGCCTCGATCGGCTGATTCACGCCGGCTATCACCTGCTCGGCCTCCAGACCTACTTCACCGCCGGCGAGCAGGAAGTTCGCGCGTGGACCATCCATCGGGGAGATACGGCGCCGAAAGCGGCGGCGGTCATCCACACCGATTTTGAGAAGGGATTCATTCGCGCGGAGACGGCGGGGTTTGATGATTTCGTGCGATTGAAGGGGTGGAAGGGGGCGAAGGAAGCGGGGTCGGTACGTTCAGAAGGAAAGGAGTATGTCGTGCATGATGGGGATGTGTTGTTATTTCGATTCAACGTCTGATCCGCTCCGTTCTTCAGATCAACTACACAGGATTTGTCATGGCTTCTCGTCCAACTGCGCTCGTCACAGGCGCATCTCGCGGTATCGGTCGCGCAATTGCGCTGGCGCTGGCGCCTACGCACGATCTCGTTCTCACTGCGCGGTCTGCTGACGCGCTCACTTCTGCCGCGCGCGACGCGACGGCACTCGGTGCCGCGGTGCGCACGATTCTCTGCGACGTTGCCGATCCGGCGGCTGTTGCGAGCGCGCTGGTGGGCGTCGAGTGCGACGTGCTGGTGAACAATGCCGGCGTGGCCAGCATGAAGCCGTTCCTCTCGCTCACACCTGCCGAATGGCATTCGATGGTGGACGTCAATGTGAATGCACTCTTTCACGTCACGCGTGCGGTGCTACCCGGTATGGTGGCGCGGCAGCGCGGGCATGTGATCACGATCGGCTCGATCGCCGGCCGAAACACATTCGCTGGCGGAACGTGCTATACCGGCACCAAGCATTTTGTGATGGGATTCAGTGAGTCACTGATGCTCGAAGTGCGCGACGCGGGCGTGAAGGTGAGTGTGGTGATGCCTGGCAGTGTCGAGACCGAGCTGTTTCCGGCGGGGACGGATATGAGCTGGATGTGTACGCCGGAGGATGTGGGGAACGTCGTACGACACATGGTGGATACGCCGGCGCATACGTTGCAGTTTGTGGTGGAGGTGAGGCCGGTGTCACCGAAGAGAAGGAGGGATGGGAGTTTGAGAGGGTAGGACGGCGAGAACGCCCTGATCGACGTTTTCTCGTCGCTCTCGACTTTCTCAATCTACCGGCTTATTGGCATTAAATTCTGAGCTTCGCTGTCGAGCAGGATTTGGTCAGTCCGAGCCCACGTTTCATTGCGGGGTACGCGCGGACCATCGCTGCGGTCATGGCGAGTTCAAGGCGAACGCTTCGACCATATTTTGACTCGATATAATCGCCGTGCGCACCTGCGTCAGAGGAGTGTGAGGCGATGGATTGACCGAAATCAAACGCAGTCTTGAGATCGCCGTTGGGCAGGTTGCCGGCAAGCGCGGCGTTGACCAAATCTCGTGAAACCCTGTCGCTGGCTGCACTGAGTGCGGCGGTTACAGCGCACGGACCGCAATCCTCTACCAGCGTCGCCCCAATCCTCGCCATATGGAAAACGTCCGCAGGCGCGTCGTAACGGTGCGTCGAGGCAGGCATGAAGTTTTGTAGCTTTTCAAACGCGTGCCCTGGAGCTTTCGCGATTTCGTGGAAATATTGAGACTCTCCAGGAGACAACTGATCGACAACCCGCAGCATCAGGCATTTGGGAATGCCCGCAGGTGCAATCCGCTGCCGCGCGAACAGAATGAAGAGACCGATCCAGACCAGCATAGGTGCGCCAACTGTTCCCGCCGCATCTTTCCAGAAGACATCTTGCGCGCAAACGCCAGTGATGACTTCCCAGATGTGGAGCGCTCCATGCGCACTCATCCATAGTCCGCCAGCCAATGCCGCCATCCACCGGCCCGCCGGATAGCGCGCTGCATAACCGAGCAAAATGGCACAAGTGAGATAGGCTATACCAATATCGCGGATGAAATGCTGGTTCGCGGGACCAGTAAATTTGACCGTCGGCAGCGCCTGATACCAGCCGTAAGGGTCCCACAGCATGAAGCTGCCGTTGAGAAGTGCAAAGAGTGCCGCAATCACGATCAGCATTTGAACCATTCGGTCGAGGGAGTCGGGCTTTCCCATGTTGATCCGGAATCGCGCAGGCTCTGTGCGCCATGATTCTGCTCGTGCCGCTACTGCCGTCGCAGTGGATGTCAAGCGCAAGGCGCACCTCACTCGAATGTCGAAGATTGCCATCGCAGGCACCTCACGCGTTGACACCGGTTCGCTCCGCGCAGACTGCGTGTCGACGCGAATCTGACGACGCTTCCTGCCGACTGCAAGGAGCTGGCCGTCAGAATGGCGCTAACGTCAGTCGAAGTATTAGGCAAAGCGTCGGTCGATTTGCACAGCGATGCAGCAGACGGCTTGATCACATTTGCACGCGGCACTGATGGCACTCCGAGCACGTGGCAGGACGACGGGAACCGCGCGCTATGAATGAAGTCGCGTCGCACCACGAAATTTACGATGCTGGCCGCCCGCGGTGATGATCACAGCGACCCGCATGCCATCCATTCTAAATGCAAAGGCGCCGGTCTGGCTGGACTTTGCGCAGGATAGTCGCGTAACCGGCCTCGAGGTCGCAATTTCCCTGACGCTGCGCGGGAAACTCGTGCAGCCCGCTGATGATCGCCCAGATCTCAAACGCCCCAGTCTGGTAACCCCTTGACTCTGTTCGCTCTCCTGCAAGACGCTGCCACACCGGCTTCACTGCCCTTCTTCCGCACGCTCCCGTTCTACAAGAACATCCACCTCTTCGGGATGTTTCTCGCCATGACCTCACTCGGCGGCATCGCGATCCACGCCGCGAACGGCGGCACGAAAGCCACCAGCTCCACCCGCATGCTCACGGCGAGCGTGTTCGGACTCGGCATGCTGCTTGTTCTCGCTGGCGGCTTCGGGCAGGCTGCGCGGCTTGGCATTCTGCAGAACGGATTCCCCGGCTGGATGCTCGCCAAGATGGGCATCTGGGTCATGGTGACGATTCTGTCGATTCTGCCATACCGCATTCCGGTACTGGCGAAGCCGATTTATCTCCTGGTGCCGGTTCTGGGTGGATGTGCGGCGTATCTGGCGATATACCACGGCATCTGACCGGTCGCGCGAACACTACGGTGTG
>JANMWU010000272.1:0-8533 GCA_031380785.1 Gemmatimonadaceae bacterium | reverse complement strand
GTCGTGGTGACTGTCTCAGCCCGCGTAACTCGGGCGACCGATAAAGCGGCGAGAACTCAGATTAACAGTGTACCCGAAACGAGCACAGCGGTGCCGCAAGGTGCCAGCGCTGCCATCTGTTGGCGCTGCAAACTGTTGGATCGCCAGTCGACGGCGCTGAAACGAGAGAAGGCCGACGCGTCCTCGCGTCGACCTTCCCGGACTGTCCGGATTCCCTGCTTCTCAGGACACCGTCGCTGCGTCGCGGCGACCTCCCGAATCCCTGCCGCGCCTTACTGGTTCTGTGCTGCGCTGGCCGTGGTCGAGGCCGTTGCACCACCGGCGCTCTCAATCACGAACACAACGCGACGGTTCTTGTCGGCGCCTGGCTCATCCTTCTTCGCGCCTTCCACAACCTGACGCATCGAGCCGAGGCCCATGGTGCGGATCATCGATGCATCCATGCCATGCGTTGCGAGCTCACGCTTCACGTTCTCGGCACGGGCCAGCGACAGGCGCTGGTTGTAGACCTGAGTGCCAGCCGGATCGGCAAAGCCTTCAACCGTGATGGTGGCGCCCGGGTAATATTTGTTCGCGATCTGTGAGAAACGCTGGAGGCCGGCACGATCTCCGTCCTTGACCATCGCGTCATCGAATGCGAACGACACTGGCATGAACACCTTCACGCCGTTTCCGGCGGCGACGATCTTCGCATCGAACTCGGTGCGGAGGTCGGCGAGTTCCTTCTTGAGCTCGGTACGGAGACCGGTCAGATCGGAACCTAGAATGCTGTCGGCGCGGAGGCGCTCAGTGCGCTCGGTGGCGATTTCGCCGCGGGTGGCGGTCATTTCGCGCTTGAACGTGCTGCTCTTCACACACGCAGTCATAGAGAGGGTGGTCAGAACGAGCGCTGATGCTCGCAGGACCGAACCCGAACGGAAGGAGATTGTCATCGCAGGAAACTCCGAAAAAAGATAAAGACGAGTTGGGTGGCTCTCGTCACGCACTTTCGATACAAGCGAGTTTCGTGCCACCGATTTCAACTACATAGCGGACTTTGACTTAGCGAGCCACTCTCCACCATCTACCACAAAAATCGCGCCAGTGATCCAATCGCCGGCAGGACTCGCGAGGTATGCAACCATCTGTCCGATGTCCTCCGGCGTCCCCCATCTTTTGAGCGGTATTGATTCTTTAGCGAACACATCCATTGCTTTATCCACGCTGAAGAAATCGGGGACCGGCGCGCCAGGCGGAGGCGTGAAGGCTTTTCGCACACCTTCCGTGGGAATCGGGCCGGGAGCAATGGCGTTCACGCGCACGCCGTGCTCCGCCCACTCGACCGCCAGCGTTTTCGTGAGTGCATCCACTCCAGCCTTTGCCGCCGTTGCATGCGCCATCAGCGGCCAGCCGCGGTAGTGCAGCGTCATCGATGTGCTGACGACACGGCCTCCACCCTGCTGCTTCATGTAAGGAAAGACGGCCTGCGTGCAATAGAACGTGCCGAAGAGATCGATCTCAATCACCGCGCGCCACGCCTTTTCGCTGAGCTTTTCCGACTTCTCGTAGAAATTGCCCGCTGCGTTGTTCACGAGCAGATCGATTCTGCCATGCGCGTCGTGCACCTCCCTTGCCATCGCCTGCACTCGCTCGCGGTCGCGCACGTCCACCTGCACTGCGCTGGCCTTTCCTCCGGCTGCAATCAGCGCGTCCACCGCCGGCTGAAGATGCTCCGGCTTCCGGCTGGCGAGCACGACATGCATGCCGAGCTGTGCCAGGGTTGAGCTGATGCCCATTCCGATTCCGGTTGCGCCACCGGTGACGATGCCAACCTGTCCATCGAGGAGGCCGTCGCGGAATACGGGATGTGAGGTCATGCGTTTTGCCCGAGTGAGGTAAAGAGGTCCGGATCGACGCGCAGCGGACTGAAGCTTCGACGATGATGCGCCGTCGCACCGTGTTCCGACAGCGCACGCAGATGCGCGGGGGTTCCGTAGCCGGCGTTGGTCGCCCACCCGTAGCGGGGATGGCGCCGATCGAGTGCCTGCAGCAGCCGGTCGCGTGTCACTTTGGCGATGATGGACGCACACGCAATGCTCAGACAGCACGCGTCGCCCTTCACGACCGCCCGATGCGGCAGCCCAAGCGCTCCGAACGGCGAACCGTCCACCAGCAGCAGGTCGTGCGGTACCGGAATGCGCGCGATGGCGCGTCGCATCGCGAGTGCGGTGGCCTGATAGATGTTGATGCGATCGATCTCCGAGACACTGGCGGCGCCGATGCCGATGCCGATGGCGATCGCACGGATGCAGACCGCGAGTCGCTCCCGTTCGCTGGCACGTATCGCTTTCGAGTCGCCGACGCCGGCAATGTCGCGGCAGTCGGGCGGGAGCAAAATGGCGCACGCGACAACGGGGCCCGCCAAGGGGCCCCGTCCAACTTCATCCACACCGACGATTCGGGCGTGTCCGAGCTTTCGCGCGGAAGCTTCGAGCGCGCCCCAGCTCTGCGTGCGTGCAGGCATAGGGCGCTCGGGGAAAGATCAGCTCGCCGACTTGTCGACGACGCGGACTTTCCGCTCCTTGATTCGGGCGGCCTTACCGGTCACGCCACGCAGGTAATACAGCTTGGCGCGGCGGACCCGGCCGCGACGCACGACGATAATTTCGCCGAGCATTGGGCTGTGATCCGGAAAGATACGCTCGACGCCGACGCCGTTGGAGATCTTGCGGACGGTGAAGGTGGCGCTGATGCCACTGCCACGCCGCGCGATGACGGTGCCTTCAAAAGCCTGGAGGCGTTCCTTTTCCCCTTCCTTCACGCGCACGTTGACACGGACCGTATCACCCGCGCGGAACGGGGGAATTTCGCGCATCCACTCTTTCTGGGTTTCGATGAACGGGTGCATATCACGCTCTGCGGGGCGCCCGCATGGTGCAGCGCCGGCTGGGGTTGTTTCGATGAGCCGCGAAGGATAACCCAGCCCGGCGCTGCGTGGTAGTGCCCGGAAAGCAGCGGAGCGGCCTCAGGCTGGCTCGATGGACGCAGAGTCGGTGGCGGAAGCCGCGAACTCCGGTTCCGCATCGTTGCGACGCGCGCGAATGGCGCAGATCACGAGCGACACGACGGTCGCCAGACCGACCCGGACGACGCCCCGGATACTGAACGCCGAAACCCACGAGCCAGACATGTAGGCCATCTCGAGCACTACCGTGCATGTGGCGCCAGCGGCGGCGCTGCGGAGCAATGACGGAACGGAGAAGCCACGCAGCATGACGGCCAGAATTCGCAACGCAAGTGCGTGGCCCGCTGTCAGAAGCACGACTGCTTTGCCAAACAGCACCGCGATGTCGAGAGCGCTGGCAAACTCAAACGCGGTACCGTCAGTGACACCCGTGATCTCGCCGATCGCGAGATACAGAGTAAAGGTACCAAGGCTCGCGCACGCGAAGACAATCAGACGGCGGATGATGGCGTCCAGCGTAGCGCTCAAATTCCGTTGCCCGATGCTGAAGGAAGCTCTGCACAAGTGGGAGGGGTCGCGCGGAGTGTGGAGTCGCGCCGATCAAGGCGCGCGAGGAAGGCGTACCTCCGTACGCCGACCGAGTGCAACGCCCAGCGGCGCGACACCACGCTCCGCCCGGAGGGTTGTGGGTGGTGTGGGCGCGCGCGCGCGTCCCGCGGAAAAAATATCACGCGATTGAGAGACGAAATTGCCGGCGCATTCGTCACGACAACCACCCGTCGCGCTTTTCACCGATGATGAACGATCGCGACGACTGCCAGCAATCGTTCTTCGCGCTCGGCGAATGGCGCCCAGAAAGGGAGCGGGCCCGAGGAATGGATGTTCGGATCCAGCGCGCTTGCGCTGCGCGCCTGCAGGAGCATGTACAGGGCACCGCTGTCGGCGGCCACGAGCGTCGCGCCACCTTGCGCCGCGGTGTCCTGCACCACGCGAATTGCAAGATTGCTATCTGCCAGCGCGGCCAGTGCACCGAACGAATGTCCGGGCTTGAGCGCATACCGAGTGAACTGCAGCATAGCGGCGTCGGACAGAATGGGCGGTGTTCCAACGGTGCGGCGCACATGCACCCGCGTTGTCGCTGTCCCGGTGCGCCGCCGACGCACCAGCGAATCGGAATCGGCGTGCAGCCAGGCCGCGAGCGACGCGTTGGCGCGATCCGCCGCGGCAGCGTTGCGCCACGACGCAACCAGGAGAAGACCAGTGCCGTCGCCGCTTGCCAGCAGCGTTGCGGTCTCGAAGCCCGGGACGAGTGTGAGATCTGCCTGCAGATGCTCGACAATGCGCCGCGTCTCATCCAGCTGGCGTCCGGGCGAGACGGCCAGTGGCCACATCTCCAGCACCTGCGTATTCGCCGTGTCGAGCGTCAGCGGCACCTGCACCGCAGGCGTTGGCGGTGGCACGGCCCGCTGCGCGCGCGTGGCGGCAGCGCTGGCGGTGGATTCCGCGACTGAGGCGCTCGGTTTTGCATCGCGCGGCGCACCGCATCCGGCGAACGCAACGGCGATCAGTGGCAAGCAGCTCGCGGCACAACGCATCAGTTCACTCGTTGCGCGACGCGGTGCGCCGTTCACCTTCGCTGCGCCGCCACTCAGCGATCCTGGCGTGATGCCCCGACAGCAACACATCCGGCACACGCAAGCCGCGGAATTCCTCCGGTCGCGTGTAACTCGGCGCACTGACGCCGGCACCATCGTAGAACGAGTCGGTCGCGGCAGAATCGTGATCGCTCATCGCACCGGGCAGCAGACGGGCGACAGCATCGACTATGGCAAGCGCGGCCGGTTCACCACCGCTGAGCACGAATGCGCCGAGCGAGAGCTCCTCGGTGGCGAGATGATCAGCGACGCGCTGATCCACGTCCTTGTAGTGGCCGCACAGGAGCGTCAGTTCGCGGCCAGCGGCGAAGCGGTGCGCATCCGCCTGCGTGAAGGTCCGGCCGCGTGGCGAAAGCAGCACGATCGGCGCCGACGCACCGAGGTGCTCCACCGCTTCGAAGAACGGCGTGGGTTTCATCACCATGCCCGGTCCACCGCCGTATGGATAGTCGTCCACAGTGCGATGCTTGTCGTGTGTGAAGTTGCGCAAATCCACGACGTTGTAGCGAACACCGCCGGCCGCCGCAGCCTTGGCGGGGATGCTGATTCCAAGCGGCGTTGCGAAGAATTCCGGAAAGATGCTGACGATGTTGATGATCAGCGGCGCGCGCATTGCAACATCGCCGTTCAGTTGCGCGTCAGCGTCTGCGCCGCTCACCGTCACGCCTCGTCCGACGGATGTCCTTCGGCGAGAATGAGCCCTTCCGGCAGCAGGCCTTCCGGCGGATCGACGGTGATGACGCGCGCCAGTTCGTCGACCTGCACCAATATTTCGTCGCGCCACGGCATGAAATAGGTCGGCCCGCCGCTGACGGGGCGAAGGTCCAGCATCAAGCCCTGCGGCAGATCGTACGTGTCGACAACATGTCCGAGTGGGCGGCCATCGACGTGCACCACCTGCATGCCAATGAGGTCGTGGAGGTAAATCTCGTCGTCATCCGGCGGCGGCAGCTCGTCCTGCGGAACAAGCAGGAACCGGCCGCGCCAGAGCTCCGCTGCCGAGCGGTCCGGAACTTCGGCCAGCGTGAGTCGCACCGATTCCATGTGCTGCCGCACGGCCGTGATGTGCAGCTCTTGTCCATCCGGTGATGGATCGCCGGTGGCGGTGCCGGCAAACAGCCGACGGCCCGATACGAAAACCGCATCGGGCGCATCGGTGATCGGCTCCACGAGCAGTTCGCCGCGGATGCCGTGTGCTTTGCGGACGCGCCCGACAATCATGAGCGCGGGCGCGCTCACTTACTCGGCCTTCGCGCCTTCAGACAGCGGCACGGCCGAGGCGCTGAGCTTCTTCGCGAGGCGGGCTTCATGACGGGCCTTGAGCACCCCACCCTTGCGCAGCAGCGAACGCACCGTGTCCGACGCCTGCGCGCCGACATCGAGCCAATAATTGGCGCGATCAACCTTGATCGTCACAGCGCCCTCAGTGACACGCGGCGAATAGGTGCCGATAATCTCGATGAACTTGCCGTCGCGCGGACTCTTGCTGTCGGCAACAACGATACGATACACCGGCGCCTTCTTGCGACCGACGCGGCGGAGACGAATACGAACCATTCCGGCATCCTCTGAGGGACGTGATTGTGAACGACCGATTGACGTTCGTCATCGTCGTTCGCGGCGCGAGCGTGAGGCGACTCCTCACGTACCGCCGGCCCGGGCTCCTCGCGCTGATCGAGAATTCGACTGGCGCACCCGGGGTCATGCTGGACGTTTATAGCCCGGTCATTTCAGACCGAGCCAACAAAGCTAACCCCGTCCGAAAGGGTTCCGGCCACCGCTGGCAGTGACCTTCTTCATCATCTTCTGCATATCCCGGAACTGGTCGAGCAGGCGGTTCACCTCGGACACGGTCCGGCCCGAGCCCTTGGCGATCCGCAGGCGGCGGGAGCCATTGATCAGGTCCGGCTTTTTCCGCTCGGCCATCGTCATCGAAAGCACAATCGCCTCGACGTGCCGCATCCGTTTGGGATCCATCCTGGCCTGCTTCAGGGCCTTGGTGTTTACCCCGGGGATCATCTTCAGGATGCCTTCGATGGGGCCGAGCTTCTCGATCTGCTTCATCGCGCCAAGGAAGTCGTTCAGGTCCATGCCTTCGCGGCGAACCTTCTTCTCCAGCTTTTTTGCTTCGTCAGCGTCGAAGGACTCCTGTGCCTTCTCGACCAGCGAGAGGACGTCGCCCATCTGGAGGATCCGGCCAGCCATGCGATCCGGATGGAATTCCTCCAGCGCATCGACCTTTTCACCGACGCCGATGTACTTGATCGGCTTTTTCGTGGCGCCATAGACCGAAAGGGCGGCACCGCCACGGGCATCGCCGTCCATCTTGGTCAGGATTATTCCAGTGATGCCGAGCGCATTGTTGAAGCCCTCGGCGATCCTGACTGCGTCCTGGCCGGTCATGCCGTCGGCGACGAGGAGGATTTCGTCCGGCTTTGCGACCTCCTTCACGCGTCGCAGTTCGTCCATCAGGTTTTCGTCGATCTGCAGTCGCCCGGCGGTGTCGATGAAGACGATCCGATCGCGTTCGCGGCGGGCGACTTCGAGGCCGTTGCGCACGATCTGCACGACGTCGGTGGTGTCGCGCTGCGCGTACACCGGCACCTTGAGCTGCGCGCCAAGCGTCTCGAGTTGGTCAATGGCTGCGGGGCGATAAACGTCCGCCGCGATCATTCGGACCTGGCGCTGCTCCTTCTGCATGCGGAGCGCCAGCTTGGCGGTGGTGGTCGTTTTGCCGGAGCCCTGCAGGCCGACCATCAGCACGACTGTCGGTGGAACAGTGCTGAGCTTGAGCCCTTCCTTCCGCTCACCGAGCATGGCGGTGAGTTCTTCGTGCACGATCTTGACGAGCTGCTGCTCTGGTCGAACGGTCTTGAGCGTGGTCAGACCGACGGCCTTTTTTTCGACGCGTTCGAGGAATTCGCGCGTGAGTCCGAAACTGACGTCGGCCTCGAGGAGCACGCGACGGAGCTCGCGCAAGCCGTCCTTGATATCGGCTTCAGTGAGGACGCCTTTGCCACGCAGCTTAGAAAAAGCGGCGCCGATCTTGTCGCTGAGCTCGTCAAACATAGACTATCAAAATAGCCAAGAGGCTGCGCTGAAACAAGTTACGTCACTTTCGCGCACGACGTCGAACTGCTTCGACGCAAAGCCGCGAAGCGCGCCGCACGCCCAAGGGCCGAACTGCTTGACACGAAGCCGCGAAGCCGCAAAGCGCTCCGCATCGGAGGGGGGATGACACCCGTCCCGGCGATGCGGCTGAGCGTTTTGGAACTGCCAATGCGAGCGCAGTCAGCAAAGGCGTTTTGAGCGTGACGTGCGCGTGCATGCCGCACACTCACGGAGAGCTTTGCGGCTTTGCGGCTTCGCGTCAAAGCTGTTGCCAACGCTGCCCGCGCCAGGACGTGCCGGGCGTGCGCGCGAGGCAATACACGAGCCCGGTGACGCAGGATTCGCAGTTGCGTCTGTGGTGGTTGCAAGGTGCGGACGACACTCGTGTGTGCGCGCAATGCGGAGTTGCGGGTGCGGCGATCCGGTCAGGCACAGGTGGCGTAGAGGCCCGGTCGCGGCGATTGTTAGCGTCTGCCTGGTCTCGAAGATGAGACGGCGTACACCTTCTGTCGGGACCCGATGACTCACTCCCAACGACGGGACGAGATCCTTCGCGCCGAATTGCCACCAACGTTGCCGTTGATGGCGCTGCGCTCGACGATGGTCTATCCGCTCGGCACGATCGCGGTCCAGATGGGCAGTCCCGAGAACCTGGCGCTGCTGCGCGCCTTCGACGAACCGGGCGTGGTGGTGGCGCTGGTGGTGGCGGGCGGCGTGCTGGAGGATGCGCCCGACGCCCAGGAATTCGTCGGCAAGATCGGTGTTGCGGCGCGCGTGCACGAGCGCATCAACCTGCCCGGCGACACGGTGCAGATCACGCTGC
>JANMWU010000865.1:0-3720 GCA_031380785.1 Gemmatimonadaceae bacterium | reverse complement strand
CTGGAGACGACCGGCAGAACGCGCCGGTCGTCTCTGTTTCCGGACGAGCATGCGAGCCGACAGGGGCGAGCGCCGCATGAACGTTTCCTCCCCGGCCGATACTCGTCCCAGATCGGGGAACCGCGCCAGCGGAGGCCCCCTCCGTGGTGCGACCGCTCCGCGCGTCGCGCTTGTTGTGGACGTTTCCCGCGCTCCCCACCGTATGCGCCGTCTTCCGATTGCCATCGATTCGCGTCTTCTGGGCGCCGCACTGCTCGCTCTCGCGCTGACCGGCGCGCCACTCGCCGTCAGCGCTCAGCAGCGTGACGGCGCACCGGCACCAAAGCCCGGCACCGTCCTCCACACCGTCAGGCCGGGCGACACACTCTACGAAATCGCGCGTCGCTACCTCGGCAACGCGACTCGGTGGCCTGAGCTCTTTCGCGCCAACACCGGTCGGATTGCAAACGCAAACCTGATCTATCCGGGTCAGAAGCTGTACGTCGGTGCGGATGGACGGCCAACGTTCAGCCCCGAAGCGGTTGCCGCTGCAGAGGCAGATACCGAGCCGACGCCGACGCGATCGATGCTGCTCGGTCGGCAGCCTGGCGGTCAGAGCCAATCGGTGCTCGACAATGCAACCATCAACGGGCGCGCGCTTCGTCCAACTGTCCGTCGTGGCGAAGCCGCTGCGGCGCCGTTCCTCGTGCCGGCGAATGCGCACGTGAACGGCGGCGAGCTGGTGTCGCGCTCCGATCCATCAGAGGTCGCGAGCGGTGCACTGCGCGATCAGTTCCAGATTTACGACGACGTGAACGTGTTGCTTCCCGTCGGCACGAAGGCGGTTGTCGGACAGCGCTTCGGTGTCTACCAGCGCGGGCCGGAAGTCGAGCGCAACCATCGCAAGCTCCGCGTGATGCAGCCGGCCGGCGTGGTCGAAGTCATGGCGCTGGGCTCGGGTCGCGCGGCGCGGGCGCGGGTGACGAACCTGTACGCGAACATGCAGCGTGGCGATGCGCTGATGCCGCTCGACACGACGTCAGTGCCGTCCACCGTGCGCCCGCAGGACGTTGCGAATGGACCGATCTACGAAGTCGCGTACGTGGCCGGCGGCGTCGTGCTGCCGACGGTTCAGAATTTCGTTGTGATCGCGCTGCCGAAGGGTGCTACGAGCAAGGTCGGTGATCAGTTCACGCTCTTCGCAGAAGGCGAACCGCTCACCGATTCACGCAAGGACATCGCACCGCCGAATCAGGTGGCACAGGTGAGCGTCGTGCGTGTCACGTCGGAAAGCGCGACCGCAGTTGTCGTCGGACACGATCAGCCGGCGATTCGCGTCGGCATGCGTGCACGCCTGGTGAGTCGCATGCCCTGACCTGGTGTAGCCGCGAATCCACGGGCGTATCGCGCCCACCCGCTGAGCCGCTCATGCCTCAGCAGGTGGGCGCAGTTAGTTTTGCGGCTTGATCCTCGCACGATGAATGGGGTATTGCCGCCGGATCCACCCGACGCTGACCCCGACGTCCACACTGTGACTCAGTTGCCATGCTCATTGCACGACCGCCGCACAACGACGTCCGCAGTGCTGCCGCTTCGGTCGGGTTCGCTTCGTGAGTCGCCGGGCACTGGTTACGGGAGGGGCGGGATTTATTGGATCGCACGTCACTGACCTGTTCATCGCACAGGGATACGACGTCACGATCCTCGATGATTTTTCGAGCGGCAAGGATGTGAATGTGAATCCTCGCGCGACGGTCCTGCGCGAGTCCATCGCATCACCGGCGGCGGCGGCGTTGATCCGCGACGGACGCTTCGATGTCGTGCTGCATCTCGCCGCGCAGATCGATGTGCGCAAGAGCGTCGAAGATCCGGCGTGGGATGCCGCGATGAACATCGGCGGTTCACTGAATCTGCTGGAGGCAGTGCGCAAATCGGGCTATCGCACGCGGTTCGTGTTCTCGTCCAGCGGCGGTGCGCAGTACGGCGATTTCGTGCCGATGCCGACGATCGAAACCGCCGCCAAGGATCCACAATCGCCGTACGGTGTCGCCAAGCTCACGGTCGAGTACTACATGAGCTACTTCGCGCGCGTGCACGGTCTCGATACCGTCGCGCTGCGTTATGCAAACGTGTACGGGCCGCGTCAGGATCCGCATGGCGAGGCAGGCGTGGTCGCGATTTTCTGCCGGCGTGTGTTGTCCGGCACACCGCTCACTGCATATGGCGATGGCCTGCAGACGCGTGACTACGTCTTCGTCGGCGATGTCGCCCGCGCCAACCTGCTTGCCGCCGAATCACCGTTGCCGCCAGCTGGTCGTCTCGACGATCGCGGCTTCAATGTCGGCACAGGTATTGAAACCTCGGTGATCGATCTCGCGACCATCTTGCAGCGCGCAGCCGGTGCCGCCGTGGCGATGCATCATGCCGACGCGCGCGCCGGTGAACAGCGGCGTTCGTGTCTCACGTATGCAAAGACCACCGACGTTCTCGGTTGGATGCCGGAGGTCTCGCTCGATGACGGTCTGGCTGACACACTCGCGTTCTTCCGCGCGGAACGGCCGGGAGCCGTGGCGTGATGCCGATGCTGGCGCTGCTGCAGATTCAATCGCAGTCGGGCGGATCGATCATCGGGTTGCTGGCGCACGGCACTCCGGTATCGTGGGCCGTGCTGGTCTTCCTGCTGTTTCTGAGTGCAATCAGCTGGACGATCATGGCGGTGAAGCTGGCCGAGTTTCGCAGCGTGACGAAGGCCGCCGCGCCGCTGATTTTCCATCTGGGTGATGCCGTCTCGTTCGACGACGCAGCGATGCGCGCGAAGATCGGCGTGCGCTCGCCGTTCTCCGCCGTGATGCGTCGTGCCGAGCGATTTCTCACCGAGAACCCGCCGGCGATTCCGGCCAGCACTGATCGGCCGGCGCGATTGTCGCAATCGCAGATTGAGATACTGCAGCTGCTGCTCGACAAGGAAACCGCCGGTGAGCGCGACCGGCTCGAACGCCTGCTGCCATGGCTGGCGACGATCGGTGCGGTGAGTCCGCTCATCGGATTGCTCGGCACGGTGCTCGGCGTGATCAATGCATTCCTCGGCGTCGCGGCGAGCGGCAGCGGCAACATCAGCGCGGTCGCGCCAGGTGTGGCTGAAGCGCTGATTGCGACCGCGATGGCGCTGTCGGTCGCGATTCCTGCGGTATTCGGATTCAACTATTTCGCCAGCCGACTGAATCACATCACCAATGACCTCGATGCGTTCAGTACTGACGTCGTTGCGTTGCTCGTGCGCGACGGGCGCATCTGATGCGACACCGGCGCGTGCGGCAGCGCACTCCGCTCAATGCCGAAATCAACATCGTCAGCCTTATCGACGTGATGATGCTGCTGATGATCATCTTCATGATCACGGCGCCGCTGCTCACCGGCGGCGTTGACGTGAAGTTGCCGAAGGCCAACGTCCGCGCGACACCGGTGGATAATCCGATCATCATCTCGGTGACGAAGTCAGGCGACATCGTGATCGAAAACGACCGCGTGGCGCCGAACGGTCTTCGCGCGGCGCTGAACGCGCTTGCCGCCCGTGCCGGCGGGCGCACGATTTTTCTGAAGGGTGATGCGGGCGCGCCCTATGGCGATGTCGTCACCGTGCTCGCGACGCTGCGAGAGGCTGGTTTGCAGAACGTGAGCCTCGTCGCCGAGCCCCAAGCGTCGAAATGACCGGCGCCGCCGCATCGAACCGGGGCGCCGCGG
>JANMWU010000187.1:0-3248 GCA_031380785.1 Gemmatimonadaceae bacterium | reverse complement strand
GACATGTTCTGCCAACCCGCGACGGTCATCACGAACGACGTGTCATCGCGGTACCGCGACGCCGCCAGCAGGATTTCCGCGCGCTTACGCGAGCGCGGTACGTCAGGATTGGCGAGAATGTCGGACACCACATCGTGCATCGAATGCAGATTGTCGAAAATGATGGCCGCTTCCGGATAGCGCGCCGCGAACTTCGGCGCGACGGCCGCCGTCATCGGCATCTGGTACGGCAGGTGCTCCGGCGAGTCCTTCAACATCTGCCAGAAGCGCGCAACCATCCCGGTGATCAGCGTCTGCCGCTGCGCTTCGTCGCGAGTTTCGAGAAACGGCTCGTACAGACCGACCTGCATCCAGTGATAGGCCCAGATCAACCCGTTGAACTTCGGGTAGTGCTTGCGAAACGCGAGCGAGTACGGTTGCTCCTGCATCAGGCGCATGCTCTTCGGCGTGGAGCTGAACGCCAGATCCTTCCGCGTCTTGTAGTACGCAATCAGGCGCTGCACTTCGGCATCGCGCTGCGCGTCGGTGTATCGCGTGTCAGTCCACACGTCATAGATCTGACGGTGCAGCAGGTGCGCCCAGTCGAACATCAACTTCGCTTCAGGCGCCAATCGGGCGTACGCGACTTCGATGGCGGCTTCCTGCAGCGGCACAGCTGGCGGGTGTGCCAGAATTTCCGTCGTCAGTTCGTGATACCATTTGTCTTCGAGTACGCTGGGCGATGCCGTCGGCTTCGTCCAGAGCGTTTCGTACAGAATCGCATGGCCGAAATCGAAGCCGTTGAACATCCGCGCGGCCGCCGGATACCGATGCAGAAAGGTCCAGTTGTATGGCGCATCCCGATAGAACGTCTCGTAGCCTGTCGACCACTGTGCCTGTGCCGCTCGCGGAAGCGCGATGCTGGCCGAGAGAACGAGTGTGAGCAGTGCGACGACGGTGCGAGCTGTACGCATGTTCTGCCTCCAACGACAAGCCATCGGAGCGCGTGAAAGACCGGCGCCTTGCGCGTGTGTCGAAGCGCTCATGTGCCGGGTTTCCGAAAGGGATGCAGACCGAACGCCACGGCCAGTCCGCCCGTCGCGTACCACGCCTGCTCGTCGCCAGTGAGACGTCGACCGACACCACCATCGAGCGCCCATCGCGGCGTGAGCTGATGTCGTACACCCGCCCCCGCGCTGACTTCGATCGCGCGCCCCGCTTCGAGCGGTCGTCGTGCATACACCTCGGCCGAGACGAGCGTCGACCGCAGCGGAAAGGTGCGATCGATAGCGGCGCCAGCCAGCCAGCGCGACACTTCCTGCGCCTGCGGACCAGCGATCGCACTGCCGATATTTGCGCTGCTCCCCGACGCGAGGCGCTCGCCAAACGTGTACTGGACGTTGGCATGGACTCGCACCGCACCGAGTGACGGAAAGCTGCGCGTGACGACGCCAAGAGCGGTGACGTACGTGCGCGTCGGTCCGAATGCGCCGGCCGGCAGGAAGACGTCGAGGCCGACCGCGAGCGCGGGGATCGACGTCTCGATGTTCAGATTGTGCAGCACCGCGACATCGATACCGGCAGCGCCGGCGATCGTCCGTCCGCCGACGTCCGTCACGACGAATGGCACACCAAGGTCGATCTGCGTGCGCGGAAGCACGCCAAATTCGAGGCGCGGCTCGGCGCCCCACGCGTACGCTCCGGTGCGCGAGCGCTCGACGCGGAGCGGTGCGGCCTGGAACTCGATGCCGCGATGCTCGATCGTGTATGCGTCCTCGATCCGCAGGGGCCGGCCGGCGTCAGTGTTGTAGAAATCGACCTGTGCGGCGCTGGTGGCAGGCACAACAAAGCTGAAACACAACGCACTGAACAGCTCGGCGAACAAAGTGCGCGATTGTCCGCGACCCGTGGGCGCAGATATCGCAGGCGTCACTGTTTCTCCGCCAGCAGCGCCTTCATCGTGGCGATTTCCTGTCGTTGCGAGGTGATAATGTCGTCACAAAGCTTTTTCACGCGGGCATCCGAGAGCGACGATTCCTCACACATCTGAATCGCCGCCGAGTGATGCGGAATCATGGCCCGCATAAACTGGCGGTCGCCAACACCGGCCTCGTACCGGAGCAGCAGCCAGAACAGGAGAAGTGCTGCGGCCGATATTGCCCACAATGCGAGGTTAATCCGCCGGTCCATGAACATTCCCGGCATCGTCGCGAGCATCACAGGCAGCATTGATCCTGCCATGAGGCCCGTCATATACACATTGCTCAGGTTGAAGTACACGTTGCTGGCGCTATCGGCCATCGAATACATCAGTCCGAACATGACCACGAACGACACCGCGATCGACACGAACAGGCCTGAATACGAGGTTCGCATCCCGGCGCCTGCACCATGCGTCATGTGCTTCTGGGAGCTGTCTGACGGTTGCATTCCAAAACTCTCCTGTAGCTCTATGCGTTCAAGTCATTGGTTGGTGTGACGGCAGTCTTTCAATGGTGCAAGTCGCACGCCGTATTCCGATGCGACCGCTACTTCGCTGCCGGCGCATCGACGGTGAAGGTGTACGAACCGCGCATCGGGTGTCCGTCTGCGCCGGCGGTCTGCCACGTCACGGTGTATGCCCCGATGCCCATCGGCGTCCTGAGCGCTGCCACGAGCGTCTTGTTGTCGGCACTGTCGGCCATCACAGCGCCCATCGTCACGGTATGCGTTCCAGCGTGGACGACGGTGATGCGGCTCAGTGCGGGCTCCAGTGCCTCCTGAAAGCTGAGGCGAATTGTGGCGGGGACCGCTAATACATGGCTGTTGGCGGCAGGCACCGCGGACAACAGCCTGGGATGCGCCAAAGCGAACAGCGGGGCCGCGATAGCGAGCGTCAACATCACGGCGCGGGCAAAAAGAGCAGTACGAGTCATATCGGGTCTCAGTGGTGATGCTGCGGGAATTTCAGGCGGCGCACGAGAGCGTCACGAAACTGCTGGCGTGCGACAGGCGGGGCGCATGGTTCGCGCCGGGACAATAAACGATCTCAGATGTTGACCCCGTCGCGGCGCAATTCTTCTGGCGTCGCAGCGCGCGCGACCGTGCCGGCAGGGTCGGCGTACCAGCCTGGATCAGCCTGCCCGGCTGCGCGCTCGCGCACCTTGAGCACGGTGAACATGCTGCCCATCTCGATGTGACCCTTGGGTCCGGGTGCGCCCATCATCGGTATGGAGTTTTTCGGCACATTCATGCCCATCGCACCCATATCGCCCATGCCGGTCTGCCCC
>JANMWU010000144.1:0-5341 GCA_031380785.1 Gemmatimonadaceae bacterium | reverse complement strand
CCGCCTGGAACGTTGGCGCTCTCGCTGCCCAGCGCGCCGAGCACCGCCGGCAGCGGCAGGTGCAGCGCACTCAGTCGACCCAGGTCGAGCGACACTTGTACCTCCCGCAGTGGTGCACCGACGCGCTCCACTTTGCGGATGCCGGGCACCGCGGCCAGGCGATCCTTGAGTGCCCGACTGCGTGCGTCGAGTACCGCGTACGGCGCCGTCGGCGAAACCAGCGCGTACTGCAGAATGTTGACGTCGCCGGTGTTGTTGCTGATCACATCCAGCACGGCCAGCTCCGGCGGCAGTGTGGTGCGCAGCTGATTCACTTCGCGCAGCACGTCGTCCTTCTTCTCGCGCGGAATGGAGCCGGTGTTGAACTCGACGCCGATCACGCCCAGACCGTCGGTGATCTGCGCCCTGATCTTCTTCACCGCCGAGAGCTCCTTCAGTCGCTTCTCGATCGGATTCACCACCAGCTGCTCGACGTCACTCGGTCCGGCGCCGGGATACACCGCCACCACCGTGAAGCCGGGGAAATCGATCAGCGGATCTTCGGCGCGCGGTATTGTCATGAACGCCTGCACGCCGGCGGCCAGCAGTGCGGCCAGCAGCACGATCGTGAGCTGCGCGTTCTTTACGAAGTAGTCGATGAGTTTCATGGCACGCGCTTCCAGGCCGGAGCGGAATCGGAAGCCGCGCGCTGTGCCGGAGTGGTGACAACACGAACTCTGGTGCCATCAATCAATCGCGACATGCCCGAGGTCACCACGGTTTCGGTGCCGCTCAAGCCACTTACAACGGGCACCTGCGCCGTCCGCAGTGCTTCGGCGGCGTCAGTCAACTTGAGCGGCCGGCGCGAAACCGAGTGGCCGTCGGCACGCAGCACAAACACCGCCGCCGAATCGGCATCGGCATCCACCAGCGCGTCGAGCGGCACTGTCACATGCGACGTCGCCGCCGCTGCCACCGCGTTCGGCCGCAACGAGACGCGCGCAACAAGTCCAGTCGGCAGAGAGTTCGCTGAAACACCGAGCGTGATTTCGACCGCATAGTCACCGCTGCCCGATGTCGATGCCGCAGCACGTTGCGTGACGCGACCGCCGAATCGCTGGCCTGCCAACGCATCGAACCGCACATCGGCCTGATCACCAATGCGCACCCGTACTGCGTCACGATCGGACAGCCCGATGCGCACCACCATGCCGCGACCGTTGCGGCGCACACTCAGTACCGTGTGCCCCGGGTCCACCACCTGACCCGGCTCAGCCATCCGCGACAGCACCACACCGTCGCCGGGCGCGCGAATGACGGCGTATTCAGCGTTGAATTGCGCGATCCGCGTGCCGTTGCCGGCCACATCGAGCGCGGTACGCGCGTCCTGTAGCTGCTCCAGCGTTGCCACACTATCGGCGTAGAGTCGCATCACCCGCGTCAGATCCCGCTCGGCCTTCCGTCGCGATTCCTGCGCCGTGGAAACCTGGGCCGCGATTTCAGTCGGCCGCAGCTCGGCGAGCACCTGTCCCGCATGCACAGTCTGACCCGGATCGACGGCGATACGCCTGATGACACCACCGATCTTGAACGCCAGCGCCACTTCTTCCTTGCCGGCCAGTGTGCCGGTGAGCGTGATCACGTCGGCGTCGGCATGGGCGGCGTTCGCCAGCGGTGTCACTCGCACGGGGATGGCTGAGTCGGGCGCCGCCGGCTGCGCGTCACTGCGCGCGCTGCAGCCGGATAGCACCACTGCGGCGCTCAGTGTGAGGATTGTGATCGCGAATGGAACGAACTGCGCGATCTGCTGCGGCGACATGTGCGCGCGTGATTGAATCGGTGTCATGACGCTATTCCAGGGGTGAGAGTGCCGCGGCGCGTTCGTATTCCACCACGCGCTGGTAGAAGTCGTAGACCGTGATCAGGCGATTGAGCTGGGCGGTGGTGAGGGCCGTGCGCGCGTCGAGCAGCTCGAGCTGTGTCGCCAGTCCTTCACCAAAGCGGCGTTGCACGAGCTCGAAGGTGCGTGCGGAGGCGCTGAGCCGATCGGTGGCGGTGGCAATCGCGGTGCGCGCCACCGCTGCCGCGTCGTGTGCCACGCGCACCTGGAGTGCGATGCTGCGCGACGCGTCTTCACGGCGCGCTGTGAGCTGCGCGGCATCGAGCGATGCCTGCTGCACGCGGGCCCGATCCTGACCGCCGTTGAACAGATTCCAGCTCAGCACCAGACTGGCGACGGCGAAATCACGATTGCCATCGATTCGGATCGTGTTGCCCTGAAAGCCATAGTCCACCGCCAGATTCACAGTCGGCAGAAATGCGGCAGCTGCAAGCCGACGCTGTCCGTGCACGGCGTCGATCGATCGGTCGAGTTGCGTCAACTCTTCACGCGATCCCTGCGCTTTGGACTGCGCTGAGCCGAGGTCTTCTTTCGCCGCGAATCGCGCTCCGAATCCAAGGGTCGAGTCGGCGAACAGCGGCAACACAGCATCGAGCGGGCGACCTGTCTGATAGTTCAGCTGTTGCCGTGCCGCGGTCGCGAGTTGATGCGCTGCGTCGCGCTGCTGTACCACCGCGCTCTGCTCAGCGCGCGCACGGAGCACGTTGTCCGGCGTGACCTTACCCGCGGAGAGCAGGCGCTCGCTGACGCGCAGCGTCTCGTCGAGCAGTGGCACCGTTCCGTCATAGAGATCAGCCACCAGTGACGCACGGGCGTATTGCAGATAGGCGACCTGTATGTCCGCTGTAAGTTGCCGGCGTTGCGCATCACGATCGGCAATGGTCGCGTCGCGCAGTGAGCGCGCGATGCGATAGCCTTCCAGCACCCGCGGTTCGAACAACGGTTGCGCAAGCCGCAGCGTGGCTTCCTGTTTCTGCGGCAGTGTGAGGCTGATGTTGGTCGGGAATGCACTCTGACCAAGCAGCTGATTGAGCGCGGCGTAGGCGGGATTGATCAGCGCGCCGAGGTTGGGCGTTGCGCCCGCGAGTTGCGAGGCGCGAACGTTGGCGGTGAGGGAGGGGAGGAAGCGTCCGCGGGCTTCGTCGATGGCGGCGTTGTCGCGGCTGACGGCAAGCGAACGGGCGCGCAGGGCAGGGTTGGCGGCCACCCCCTCGGCCACGAGCAGGTCGAGCGGCGATCGCGGAAGTTCCTGTGCGCCTGCGACGGCGGTGAGCAGGAGCGGGAGCAGGAGCAGGGCGGTTCGCATGAGCGGTATCAGCCGGGAATCTGAAGTCGAGCGATCACTCTAGTTCTTGAAACCAAATTAGAGAGGCTGCTCTACTTGTCAATACCAGAGTGAAAGCTCTACTATTTGAGTCAATGGGGTCAGAGTCCCTGATCGATCAGAGGGTCAGAGTCATTGATCGGAGCGAGGGGACAGAGCACTTGATGGGGCCCAGAAGAGGACGTTTGCATGACTGAAGTCGTTGCGGGAGAAGGGCTTAAGCCAGGCGATTCGCGGCCATCGCGGGCGCCCGTGCAGAAGCGAGGTCAGCAGCGCGTCGAGGAGATCCTCGACGCGGCTGAGGCCGTATTTGGGGAGATGGGTGTGGAGGCGGCGACCACGAACGCGATTGCCGAACGCGCTGGGGCGAGCGTCGGGTCGCTCTATCACTTCTTCGCCAACAAAGACGCGATCCTGAACGCGCTGACGGAGCGATACTGCGAGTCGGACAAGGCGATCCTGGAGCGGACGCGTCGCATCGACGAGCCGTGGGTGCCGCTCGACGAATTGTTCACCGATATGATCGCGTCATTCGCCGCGATGGATGAGGCGCATCCTGGATACATGGCCGTGTGCCGCGCGACCGATCGCCTGAGCGGCGGCAAGAGCCCAGCGTCGCTGCAGATGGAGGCACACATGCAGCTGCTGATTCAGGAGTTGCTGCTGCAGCGGTGTCCGGGGATCCCGGTGGATGAGGCCAAGGTGCACGCGACACTGAGCTTCGCGACATGCCATGCGACGCTGGATCACGCGCTGTCGATTCCGGAGACGGATCGGCCCGGACTCCTTGCGGCATTGGTCGCGATGATGGTCCGATACTTCACACCGATCGAAGCGAAGTATGCGCGCGAGCGGTAGTCGCTGCTTGTGTACCAGCGCTTCCGACTCGTGCGTACATCGCGGCTTCGCGTGCCGCGTTGTCAGGCGCTGAGGGCGTCCGCCCGCTGCCCCAGTGCCGTCAGAACTGCATCGCACAACGTCTGAACGGTGAACGGTTTCGCGATGCATGTTGCGGCGCTGGTGGCGACTGCGTCGTGCACGACATCGTCGTCGGCGTAGCCGCTCATGAACAACACGCCAATACCCGGTTGCATCTCTTTCGCGCGCCGCGCGAGCTCGGACCCTGACATGCCCGGCATCACCACGTCCGACAACAGCAGATCGAATGGCTCCGGCGCGACGCGCATCTCGTGCAGCACCGATGATGCGTCAGGCGCCGCTACTACGTAGTAGCCCGCACGCGTCAGCATGCGTTCGCAGCTCGAACGGACCGCGGCATCGTCCTCGGCGAGCAGAATCCGGCCCGTTCCAACGGCAAGCGTGCGCGCTGTCGGTTGAGTCGCAGTCGCGTGAGCCGGGCCAACGCCGACAGGCAGAATCGCCGTAAACGTTGTGCCGTCTCCCGGCGTGCTGTGAACCAGCAGCTGGCCGCCGCTCTGCTCGATGATGCTGTACGCAATCGCGAGACCCATGCCGGTACCGCGCCCGCGCTTCTTGGTGCTGAAGAATGGATCGAACACGCGATCGAGCACGTCCCGCGGAATTCCCGTTCCTTCGTCGCTCACTGTCAGTTGACTGAACGCGCCCGGTGCCGCGCCCGACAACCGCGAGTCGCCGGCTGCGAGCTCGATGCGTTCGATCGCAATCGTCACGGTGCCACCGTCGGGCATCGCATCGCGCGCGTTCGCGACAAGATTCACGATCACCTGCTCAAGCTGGCCGTGATCGGCGTGCACCAGCACCGGTGAGTCGGTGTAGCGCACAGCCAGCTGCAGGCGCTCGCCGAGCAGACGCAGCAACATCCGCTCGATGCCATGCACCACCGCGTTCAGATCGAGGGTGTGCGGTTCGACCATTTGCTTGCGGCTGAACACGAGAATCTGTCGCGTCAGATCAGCGGCGCGCGCGGCCGACGACAGCACTTCGCGCAGGTCATGTCGCGCCGGATCATCTTCCTGCAGCGTGAAGTCAGCCAGCTCCGCATGCGCAACGATTGACGCCAGATAGTTGTTGAAATCGTGCGCAATGCCACCGGCGAACGATCCGAGTGCGTCCATCTTCTGCACATGAAGCAGCTGTTCCTGCGACGACTTCAGCTCGGCATTCCGCTGATCGACTGTGTCGGCCATCTGGTTGAA
>JANMWU010000136.1:0-7221 GCA_031380785.1 Gemmatimonadaceae bacterium | reverse complement strand
TTGCCGAAGAGGACGATGACCATGTGCGAGCGGGGTGTCCGGTGAAGAGGCCCGAAAGACCGCGATTGGCGCGATACAGCCAGTGGCCTGCGGTCAGAAACCGCCGGTCGCCTGCCGTCCGCGGTAACGAACCTTGCCCTTCTTCATGAAACCATCGTACTGACGCAGCAACAGATGCTGCTGCATCTGCGCCATCGTGTCCAGCGCCACGCCGACGACGATCAGAAGACTCGTACCACCGAAGCTGAACGGCACATTGATCCACTTCGCAATCAGCTGCGGCAGCAGTGCGATAGCGGTCAGGAACAGAGCGCCCGGCAGCGTGATGCGGCTCACCACCTGATCGATATACTCGGCAGTTTTGGCGCCCGGCTTGATGCCCGGTACGAAGCCGCCCTGCTTCTTCAGGTTCTCGGACAGGTCGATCGGATTGAAGATGATCGACGTGTAGAAGTACGTGAAGAACAGAATCAGCACGCCGCTCAGGAGGAAGTAGAGCCACGTGCCCGGCGAGAAAAATTCGGCGAACGTCTTCAGGTTTTCGTTACCGCTGAACTGCGCAATTGCGCTCGGCACTACAATCACCGACTGCGCGAAAATGATCGGCATCACGCCGGCCGAATTCAGGCGCAGCGGAATGAAGTTACGCGCTTCCTGTCGCATCCGGCCGCGACTCACGGTGCGCTGCGGGATCTGAATCAGAATGCGGCGCGCCGCCATCGTGATGGACACAACACCCGCCACAACTGCCAGCATCACCACGCCCAGGACCAGCACCTGCAGCGGCCCGATAGAGCCCGCGCCGAGATAGCTGAACGTCTGGAAAATGCCCGGCCAGAACCGTTCGACGATCGAGAAGAAGATGATCAGCGACGCACCGTTGCCCAGACCGCGTTCTGTGATCTGCTCACCAAGCCACATCACGAACATCGCACCTGTCGTCAGGAACAGCGCCATCTGCACCTTGAACCAGAACCCGGGATTCGCCACTGCACCCGGCAGCGACTCGGTGAACAGCCCGAAGCCCCAGCCCTGCACCACCGCCAGCACAACAGTCGCATAACGCGTCCATTGCGTCAGCTTCTTCCGGCCTTCCTCGTCCTTCTGCATCTTGTCCACTTGCGGCAGCACCGCCCCGGCGATCTGCACGAAAATCGACGCCGAGATATACGGCATGATTCCCAGCGCCAGCACGGTTGCGCGGCTCAGTCCTCCGCCGCTGAACAGGTCATACAGGCCGAGAATGCCTCCGCCACGCTGGTTCTGGAAATACGACGTGACAGCCAGCACATCGATGCCCGGGGCAGTGATGTGCGAGCCAACACGGTAAAGCACGAGGCAGATGAACGTGAACGTGATCTTCTGCCACAGCTCTGGCGTGCGATAAATATTCGCGACGGTGTCGGTCGCGGAGGCCTGTGCCATCTCTACTCCTCGATGCGACCGCCGGCCGCCTCGATCTTCACCTTGGCGCTGGCGCTCACCTTCACGCCACGCACCGTGAACGCACCGGTGACTTCGCCGTTGCCGAGCAGCTTGGCCGGGCCCTTGTTCACGTTCACCAGGCCTGCCGCCAGCAACGTCTCCGTCGTGACTTCGGTCCCCGTGATCTTCGCCAGCTCATCCAGCCGCACAATCTGATTCACGATGCTGAACGGATTCGTAAATCCACGCTTCGGGATGCGGCGCGTCAACGGCATCTGACCGCCTTCAAAGTGCGGCTTGCCACCACCAGGTCCGTGATGACCGGCACGCGCCTTCTGACCCTTGTTGCCCTTGCCTGACGTCTTGCCTGTGCCGGAGCCCGGACCGCGGCCGATGCGCTTCCGGTTGCGATGCGATCCTGGTGCGGGCACCAGGTTGTGCAGGCCCAGCTTTTCGATGGTCTCGCTCATGGCTCCGTTACTCCGCGACCGGGGTCACTTCGAGCAGGTGACGCACCCGCTTGATCTGCCCGCGCAAGGATGGACTGTCCTGCTGGACCACTTCACCCTGATGATGCTTCAGGCCCAGTGCCCTCAGCGTGTCCTTCTGAATCTGCGGCTTGCCGATCCCGCTGCGCACCTGCTTGATGTGCAGCTTGCCCGTGGTCATGGGCATGGTCTTCGGCGTGTGCTTCGGACCCTTGGTGGGACTCTTGATAAATGTACGCGGCATTTATGCAACCTCTTTGGACTTGGCACGGCTCAGGTACTGGATCGAGCTGACCTCGATACCGCGCTCGCGCGCGATCTGGTCCACCGTCACCAGCTCCGCCAGACCGGCCATCACCGCACGCACGAGGTTGTGCGGGTTGGTGCTGCCAAGGCTCTTGGTCAGGATGTCCTGAATGCCGACGCATTCAAACACAGCGCGCACCGCACCACCGGCGATCACGCCGGCGCCGGGAGCGGCCGGCTTCATCATGACCTTGCCGGCGCCGTGCTTGCCAATCACTTCGTGTGGAATCGTGGCACCAGTCAGTGGCACCGACACCATGTTGCGCTTGGCGCCTTCCACGGCCTTGCGGACCGCTTCCGACACTTCGTTCGCCTTGCCGGTTGCGTAGCCGACCTTGCCCTTTCCGTCGCCAACGGCCACCAGGGCGTTGAACGAGAAGCGTCGGCCGCCCTTCACAACTTTGGCCACGCGGTTGATCGCAACCACGTTCTCTACCAGATCTGACTGCTCGCGCTCGCCGCCACGGCTGTCGCCACCGCGGCCACGACCATCACGGTTGCCACCGCCCGGCGCGCCATCGCGCCCACCGCGGTTGCCGCCGGGACCGCCAGCTCCACCACCAGGGCCGCCACGGCCAGCGCCGCCCCCACGACCACCACCACCGCCTCCACGACCACTACCGCCACGGGCCCCACCACCACCACCGGGACCGCGACCTGCGGGACGCGACGTCTCACTCGACGCCGCCGGAACGTTCGGCTGCTCTGCCATTAAAACTCCAGGCCGCCTTCGCGGGCGCCATCGGCGACCGCCTTCACGCGGCCATGGTACTTGTAGCCTGCACGGTCGAAGACGACCTTCGACACGCCCGCCGCCTTCGCCTTCTCGGCGATCATCTTGCCGACCACCACCGACTTCTCGCTCTTCTTGCCTTCAAGCTTGGCGCTGGTCACGGTCATCATCGTCCGGCCGGTCGTGTCGTCCACGATCTGCGCCGTGATGTGCTTCAGCGACCGGAACACAACCAGCCGCGGCCGTTCCGGCGTGCCGGCGACGTTCTTTCGAACGCGCAGGTGACGACGGGCACGCAGGTCCTGGCGCGTCTTCGGAATCCGCATCTTCGGCATTACTTACCCCCGGCCTTACCCGCCTTCCGGCGGACGACTTCACCCTGATACTTGACGCCCTTGCCCTTGTACGGCTCGGGCGGACGCAGGCTGCGGATTTCCGCGGCGACCTGACCCACCACTTCCTTGTTTGCACCATCAATCACGATCGAGGTCGGCGTCGGGGCGTTCAACTTGATGCCCTCCGGCGCCTTCACTTCGATCTGATGACTGTACCCCAGCGACATGAGCAGACCCCACGGCTTGTTCTCCGCCTTGTAGCCGACGCCAACGATTTCGAGGTTCTTCTGGAACCCCTTCGTCACGCCGTCCACCATATTCGCGACCAGCGTGCGCGTCAGACCGTGCATGGCCTTCGACGCCGTCTCGTCGTTCGGGCGGGACACATTCACCACAGCACCATCAACCTTCACCGTGACGATGGGCGGCAGTGAACGCGTGAGCGTTCCGCGCGGACCCTTCACCGTCACTTTGCGGCCATCGACCGTCACCGCCACACCAGCCGGCACATCGACCGGCTTCTTGCCAATTCGCGACATCGCTCTCTCTCCTCAGTACACGATGGCGAGCAGCTCGCCACCAGTGTTGGCGCGTCGCGCATCACGGTCCGACATCAGCCCCTTGCTGGTGCTGACAATCGCCATGCCGAGACCGTTGCGCACGCGTGGGATTTCCGTCACGCCCACGTACTTCCGCAGGCCTGGCGTCGAGATGCGCTTCAACTCGCGAATGACCGGCTGACCGCCGGCCGCATACTTCAGGATCACGCGCAACACCTTCCGGCCTTCTTCGGTCTCGATCACACGGAAGTCCGTGATGTAGCTCGATTCCTTGAGGATGCGCGCAACCTGCACCTTGATCTTCGACGACGGCATGTCCACACGACGATGACGCGCGCCAATGGCGTTGCGCAGTCGTGTGAGCATATCGGCGATCGGGTCTGTCATGCTCATGAATGGGTCCTGTGCGCCCTTCGTGTCCCGTCAGTGACGAGACGTGAGGACTGGAAACGGGAAATGTCTGCGACGGTCCGGTACTTACCAGCTCGCCTTTGTCACACCGGGAAGGAAGCCGTTCAGAGCCAGCTCCCGGAACTTGTTGCGCCCCAGCCCGAAATGGCGCACGAAGCCGCGCGGCCGGCCGGTCAGCTCACACCGGTTGCGGTATCGCGTGGCCGACGAATCGCGCGGCAGGCTGCGCAGCTTTTCGTACGCTGCGTCACGTGCATCGGGGCTCGTCTTCGGATTGGCAATCACCTTCTTCAGCTCCGCGCGCTTCGTCGCAAACTTCACGATCAGTGCCTTGCGCTGCGCGTTGCGTACAACCTTGCTCGTCTTAGCCATGTCCCGATCTCAGGTCAGCGGGGGAATGTTCGGAGACTCGCCCTTGAACGGCATCCCCAGTTCACGCAGCAGAGCCAGTGCCTGATCGTCCTTCGTCGACGACGTCACGAACGTGATGTCCATGCCGTGCACAGCCTCCACCATATCGTAGTTGATCTCCGGGAAGATCATCTGCTCCTTCACGCCGAGCGAGTAGTTCCCGCGTCCGTCGAACGCGCGCGTGCCCAGACCGCGGAAGTCACGGATGCGTGGGATCGAGATCGTCACGAACCGATCCAGAAACTCCCACATCCGCGCGCCACGCAGCGTCACCTGAGCGCCGATTTCCTGCCCTTCGCGCAATCCGTAATTGGCGATCGACTTCTTCGCCTTGCGACGGATCGGGCGCTGGCCGGTGATCAGCTCCAGCTCCTCGCACACCGAGTCGAGCACCTTCGGCGTCTTGATCGCTTCGCCGACACCGCAGTTCAGCACGATCTTTTCGAGCGTCGGAATTTCGTGCACGTTTGCGAAGCTGAACTGCTTCGCCAGCTTGTCGCGAACGGTCGTCTTATAGTAGCGCTTGAGGCGCGGCTCCACCGGTGCCAGTGCGGCACCAGTGTGCGGACCGCGGGCCGCCTTTTCGGCGTTGCGACGGCTGTTCTCGGCACCCTTTGAACTCTTGCTCGCGCCGCCGGATTTGCCGCCCTTGGCACCCGGTGCGCCAGCGCCCTTGGATCCACCCTTTCCGCCGGCCGGGGCCGCAGTCTTGCCGCCCTTTGCGCCGCCCTTCTCCTTCATCGCCATCGCTATCTCCTCGCGGTCAGCGGTTGCGCGGGATGACATCCCCGCTCTTGACGCTCACCCGCTCCTTCGTGCCGTCCTTGTCGATGCGCGCACGGATGCGCGTCGGCTTGCCGGTCTTCGGATCGATCAGCATCACCTTCGAGAGCGAGATCGGCGCCGCCTTCTCGATGATGCCGCCCACGTCTTCCGGACGCGTCGCGCGCGTGTGCTTCTTGACGATGTTCACGCCCTCAATCAGCACCCGGCCGGTCTTCAGGAACACGCGCATCACCTTGCCGGTCTTGCCCTTGTCAGTCTTGTTACCGCGCATGACCACGACGGTGTCGCCCTTGGTGATCTTCGTGACCACACGATCGGCGTTTCCGGCGTGCCGCTTCCGCAGCTTCAGACCTTCGGTCTTGCGATACTTGAGAATGCGCATGGCTCAGAGCACCTCGGGCGCCAGCGAGACGATCTTCGTAAACTTCTTTTCACGAAGCTCGCGCGCCACTGGGCCGAAGATGCGCGTGCCGCGCGGCTCTCCGGCGTCGTTGATGATCACGACGGCATTTTCGTCGAAGCGGATATAGGTGCCGTCCTTGCGCCTGGTCTCCTTCACCGTGCGCACCACGACTGCCTTTGCCACGTCGGACTTCTTCACCGTCCCGTTCGGGAGCGCGTCCTTCACTGCCACGATGACCTTGTCGCCAAGGCCGGCATAGCGTCGGGCCGAGCCACCCAGCACGCGGATCACCAGGGCGCGTTTCGCCCCCGAGTTGTCCGCCACTTTGACTACCGATTCCTGTTGGATCATTGTCGTCGCCTCCGATCAGCGCGCGCGCTCGACGATCTCGACGACCCGCCAACGCTTGGTCTTCGAGAGCGGTCGCGTCTCCATGACGCGTACCGTATCACCCTGCTTCGCCGAGTTGTCCTCGTCGTGCGCCTTCACCGTCTTCGTCAGTGTCATCATCTTCCCGTACTGGGGATGCGGCACGCGACGTTCGATCGTGACGACCACTGTCTTGTCCATCTTGTCGCTGGTGACAACACCCGTCCGCACCTTGCGGGCGAGGCGTGCCTTCGCGCTCTCAGACTGCTGGTTCTCCGCCATCATTTCTCCTTACGCGCCCTGCCGCTGACGCAGCACGGTCATGAGTCGGGCCACATCGCGACGGATTGCGCGCTTCCGGAGCGGATTCTCCAGCTGTTCGGTCGCACCACGAAACCGCAAACGGAAGCGCTCCTCCTGCAGCTCGGCAATACGCTGCTGAATCGCCTCAACGCTCAATTCCTGCATTTCACTCGCCAGCATCGGTATGCGCCTCCTCACGCACGACGAACTTCGTCTTCACAGAGAGCTTGGCCGACGCCAGCGCCAGCGCACGTTCCGCTGTTTCACGCGTGACCCCTTCCAGCTCGAACAGCATCCGGCCCGGCTTCACCACCGCCACCCAGCCTTCCGGTGAACCCTTGCCCTTACCCATGCGCGTCTCGGCCGGCTTCTTGGTGATCGGCTTGTCCGGGAAAATGCGGATCCAGACTTTGCCGCCACGCTTGATGAAGCGCGTCATGGCGATACGTGCCGCTTCGATCTGACGGTTGCTGATCCAGCCCGGCTCCAGCGATTGCAGGCCGAAGTGACCGAACGCCACCGTGTTGCCGCGACGGGCCACGCCCGTGGTGCGGCCCTTGAACATCTTGCGGAACTTGATCCGCTTGGGACTCAGCATTGATCAGTCCCCTCAGGCGCCTGTCGAGTACGTCTTGCCACGCCGATCCTCGACCACTTCGCCCTTGTAGATCCACACTTTGATACCGATGGT
>JANMWU010000118.1:0-1982 GCA_031380785.1 Gemmatimonadaceae bacterium | reverse complement strand
CAAAGACCCGCGTTTTCCTGCCACTCTTCAGCGCCGTCGTTCTTTCGGACTGCGTGAGCAAGCGGGTCGCGGTCGATCAGCTGTCGCCGCCGTACGTGCCGCACGATGTGATGGGTGACGTGGTGCGATTCACACTTGCTTATAACGTTCGCGCCGCGATGGGATTGAGTGCCGGCAGCGCCTCGCGCTGGATTCTGGCTGGCATCGCGACGGTAATGCTGATGGTGCTCAGTGTCTGGTTGCTGCGCACACGCCGCAACGACCCCGTGCTGTTCAGCGGTATCGCGCTGGTGGCCGCGGGCGCGCTGGGCAATCTGGTTGACCGCGTGCGATGGGATCGCGGTGTGGTGGACTTCATCGATGTAGGATTTGGCAGCGCGCGATTCTGGATCTTCAACGTGGCGGATATGGCAATCACCATTGGTGCCGTGGTGCTCTGGATTGCATCGCGCAAACACCAGCCAACGCTCCTGCCTCCGGACGCTGACGCACCAACTGCATCGTCATCGCCGGCATGAGAAGCAGGACACGCAGCGCGGTGCGCGTGATGAGTGCCGGCATCGTGAGCGCGTTGTTGTTCAGCGGGTGTTTCCTGCGCGCACCAGTCACCGAATCGCTCGGCTTTCGCCCCAAGGGAATGCACGGTGACCGCGCGACGCCGGCGGAATGGGGCTGGAACACGGCGTTACTCGACACCATTTCACGACGGGATTCGGCCGGCGGCCTGCTGGCGTGGTGGGCCCCGGCGCAGACAAAAGGTGCCGCGTGCGCTGGCGTGCTCCTGTTGCACGGTAAGGGACGCAACCGCGCCGAGCTGATGCCACTTGGACGGTCATTGCAGACGGCTGGCTATTCAGTGCTCGTGCCTGACTATCGCGGGTATGGCGGCACCGTCGGCACGCCAACGACCAGCGGCGTGTTCGCCGATGCCGAATTGTCGTATCAGAGTCTGCGCGCGCGACTCGCCGACACATCGACACCGATTGTGATACTCGGCCACTCCATGGGCACCGCACTCGCGGCACGGCTGTCGCGCGATCATGCGCCGGCTGCAACAGTCTACATGTCACCGTTCACGCGCATATCGGCGCTGGTGCGTTCGCGCGCCGGTGCCATCGGACCGCGGCTGTTCGACACGACCGCGTTTGCATTCAACCCGATCGAAGACGCGCGCCTGGTTCGTGGTCGCTCGCTGGTGGTCATCGCCGGGCGTGACGCGATGATCAGTCAGTCGGTGAGTGATGAATTCATCGCCGGGCTGACGCCCGCGCCGACCGTCATTCGCGCGGAATCGGCAACGCACAACGGCGTGCTGGAGTCCGATCTGGCCGTGCGCGCGGTGACGGATTCTGTGCGCGCGTGGGTGCCGTGTGCAGGCGGTCGAGACTCGGTGGGCGGCGGGCGCTGACCGAGGCAGCTTCGAAATAGTTGCCACCGCTCATTGCAGTTTCCTTCGTATATGGGCGATCAGCGCTTCCAATTTACCTTTGTCGGTCGACATGATGGAAATAGCAAAGACGATGGAGCCCTCCTTGTACGTGCCGCCGAGCATCCCGCTTCCCGGCGGTGGCGAGGAGCCTATGCCATGCAGCATCGCCTCGGCTTGCCGCCCGCTGGCGGACTCCGTCATGATGATGAACTCACCGCCCGCGTCCGCCGGACCGGCGTAAGTACATTCCGCCGCCGTCTCAGAGGATGATACCGCGCTTGCCTTATACCCCATGATCCTGCCGAAATCCTCGCCGGTCAGCACTTTGCAAGCGTTGTGTGTCGGCACGCGCGAAGGAGTTGCGAGAACCGCAGGCGTGACTAGCGCACCAAGAACAAGCACGAAGTTGAATAGACGCATGATGTCGCTGCTCCTACACGGGAAGTTGCCGTTCGCGCAGATCGAGACGTCCTTGTTCGGGCGAGTAGGCGCTTGCTACCATCTCGAGACCACGCTCGCCCATACGCTACACCCTGTTGCGGAGTGGAACAAG
>JANMWU010000105.1:0-4296 GCA_031380785.1 Gemmatimonadaceae bacterium | reverse complement strand
CGCTCGCCGCGACAACACGCATCGTCGTCGACGCGGTGAAGAGCGAGTTGCGCTGGTCGTCGTCGGTACGCGGCCCGGTTGACGCTTTGGCCGCGCTGGTTGTTCGACGCCGCGGTGCGGCGATGGCGGTCGGCGGACCGCTTAATGGCAAGCCTGGCGCACGCATGGCACTTCCCGACAGTCAGATCCGCGTCGTCGCGCGATTGCTCGGTCCGGGCATGACGCGCGGCAGCGGTACGATTCCGCTATCGTATGCCGAGCGGGTTGCGTTCGATGCCGGACGTTTGAGCATCATGCTCGTGACGGTGACGGGCGTGGCAGTGGAACGTGTCGTCGCGCGACGGTGACGAGAGGAACGTGTGCGAGTTTCGTACTGACTTCTATCGCGGAGCTAAGCGTGGCCCGGAAAGCAGCGTGTACCGCACTCGTCATCGCCACCTGCCTGATCACGGCACTGCCAACGCACGTCGCGGCGCAGGACATCAAGGTCACACTGCTCGGCACCGGCACGCCAAGCCCAGTAATGAACCGCTTCGGGCCGGCAATACTCGTTGAAGCTGGCGGCCAGAAGTTCCTGTTCGATGCCGGTCGCGGAGCGATGCAGCGACTGACGCAGATCGGCGTATCGTGGCAGGCTATTGATGGCGTCTTTCTCACACACCTGCATTCCGATCACATCGTCGGCTTTCCCGATCTCTGGCTCACCGGTTGGCTGGTAGGCGGCGGACGCAATCGGCCACTGCGCGTGTCGGGGCCCATCGGCACCAAAAGCCTGATGTCGCATTTGTCGCAGGCGTTTGCGTTCGATATCGGCATTCGGCAGTCTGACGATCGCGCAGCACCGGATGGCGCAGTGATAGTCGCTGACGAGATCGGCGACGGAGTGGTGTCAGAGAAGAACGGCGTGACGGTCACAGCGTTCGCGGTCGATCACGCACCGGTCAGTCCGGCTTTCGGCTATCGTGTCGACTACCGTGGTCACTCGGTAGTGCTGTCCGGCGACACGCGCGTGTCGGAAAACCTGATCAGTCATGCGCAGGGTGTCGACTTGCTCGTGCATGAGGTCATGTCACCTGAAATACTGTTGCGCATGGGACAGAATCCCGAGAGCGTGCGCCGGCGGGTTGCGCACCATACTACCGCCGCGCAGGCTGGCGAGGTGTTCGCGCGCACGAAGCCGCGACTGGCGGTGTTCTCGCATATAGGTCCACCCGAGGCGACCGATCAGGACCTGTTGCCCGCGGTCAGAAAATCGTTCGCGGGACGTGTCGAAGTCGGCGAAGACCTGATGGTGATCGAGATTGGCGCGACGGTGGACGTTCGCCGGCCGGCCAAGGCGACGCCCTGACGTTCCAGGTACGAAGGATTCTGCCGACCGTGGCGCTGCTGCTCGCGGGCGCAGCTGCGACGGCGCAGGCGCAGTACACTGCCTACGGTGGACACAGCGCCGCTTTCGACTCAATCCATGCCCGAGCCCTCCAGATCGGCGCATTCCGGCTGCGCCAGTCGCCGCTCGCGTCGCCCCCCAACACAAAGCGCTGCTCCACGCGACGGCGCAGGCCGACTTCGAGCGCCTCGCACTCCGATATTCGAAGACGGTGCGCCTCGGCCACAAGTACCGGCAACGCGTCGGCCGACAGTCGTGCATGGAACTCGGCATCAAATGCCTCGCCACGTTCGGCGCGCGCAATGTTGACCCGGGCTACGACTGCGTCAGGATTGATCAGGTTCACACACGCGACCCACGCCACCGTGAGGAGAAGGGTTACCGGCATGAATCGACCCGCGTAACCGCGCAGCGTCGTGCCGGCAAACGCGGCCAGAGCACCGATCACCCAGGCGATCGCCGAACTCGCAAAGATGCGTTCGACGCTCAATCCGAATTCCGTGACGTACAAGCCGATGCGTACCGCTGACGATACCAGCAGCGCCGTCACCATCACCAGAAGAACGGTGGCCGCGACGCGATATCGGCGTTGCGCGAGGCTGTCGTCCTCCGTCATGCACCATTCGGCCATGACCAGCGTGACAAGCACCACGGCACTGGCAAGAATCAGCTGAAAGAACCCGTCGCGTGCATACGTCGCCACGGTCAGGCCGGCCGTCGCGCGCAGGAATGACGCGCCGCCGAAGATGACACGCGCCTGCACCACGATGAAGGAGCCGAGCAGCGCGATCAGGGAGTACAGTCCGATCGACACGCTGACGAAGGGCAGCCGCGGCGACGAAGGCGCAGCAACTGTCGCACCGATCGCATTGCCAAGGCTTGCACGCATCCAGCCTGCGGAAATCCAGGCCAGCATCGCAATCACAGTGAGATGCGCGACGCCGTTGGACATCGCGAACTTCGTTGCGGCACTCAGCATGTCGCCGAACACCTTGTCTGACGACGCGAGCAACGTCGCAACGACGGCGATCGGAGGCACGGCCAGTGCGGTGCCGACCACAATCGCTCCGGCACTTCCCTTCTGCCGCGCGCTCGTTCGCCCGCTCGCAACGGTGTCGCTGATCACCGACGCTGCGCCGAGCGTGCTGTTCACCGCTGCCAGCAGTCCCGCGCGTGCCGACTCGACGATTGTCAGGTCGGCCACGCGTCGTCCGCTGCCGACCCAGACCGTCATTGCTGCCATGCACAGCAGCGACAGCATGTTGATGGCGTACAGCGTCGGCGAGTCGCGCCAGACCAGACCGAATGCGGCGAGCAACGCGCCGCCAAGCATCAGGCGACGTTCACGCGACGCTTCAGTTGCAACAGTGCCGATGCAGATCACGACACCGAGAATCCAGATCGCGAAGCCGAGACGCCATGGTCCGCCGCGCAGCAAGCGGTCGCCATCCAGCCCGATAATGACTGCTGCGATGAGGATATTTCGTGCGGCGGCGGGCATCAGGCGCTCGCTCGCTGAGTGATGTTGCCGAAGCGACGGTCGCGCGCGGAGAAGTCAGTGAACGCCTGATCGAGAATCGCCGGTGTGATGTCGGGCCAGAGCGTGTCGATGAACAGGAGCTCTGCGTACGCACACTCCCAGAGCAGAAAATCAGAGAGCCGTCGTTCGCCTCCGGTGCGCAGCATCAGATCGACCGGCGGCAGCATCACCGATCCGTCATTGAGGTTGGCGGCGGCGCGCGGTGGCGAGAAGGCGCGCTGCATTGCGTCGCGGCTGGAGTAGTCGATGGCCACGCGAAGATGCATCTGCGTGCCGCGGGCGGTGGCAGCTTCGGCATCGCGGATCGCGCTGCGCAGCGACAACGGAAGGCGCGCGCGCGTGCCGATCACGCTGAGTCGGATGCCGGCGCGCGCGAGTGCGGCGGATTGCGAACGGAAATGCGACGTGAACAACGCCAGCAGCCCGCGCACCTCAGTGGCCGGCCGACTCCAGTTGTCGCTCGAAAATGCGTACAGCGTGAGCTGTTCGATGCCGGCCTGCGCACAGTGTGAAACGACGGTGCGCATGGCGCGTGCTCCGGCGAGATGGCCTGCCGTTCGTGGCTTGTTGCGCTTTTCAGCCCATCGGCCGTTGCCGTCCATGATCACCGCCAGGTGGGCGGGTACCTGCAGAGTGCTTTGTTTCATAAAGCATAGCTCCGAAAAAAGGACGCCATCCGGCGCCGGTGAGGCATTAGTCGCCTGCCCGAAGAACTTTGCCCGAACTGCTCGTTTACGGCGTGCCGCGTTGCACGTCGCTATCCCACATCGCCGACGCGTCGGATCAATGCTTCCATGTGCGCGAGATACGTCTCCAGTGCCTGGCGTCCAATGGCAGTGAGGCGGTACTCGGTGCGCGGAATACGTCCGTCGTAACCCTTGCGACACGCGATGTAGCGCGCGTCTTCCAGCTTGCGCGCATGCACCGACAGGTTGCCGTCAGTGATGTCCAGCAGCGACTTCAGTTCATTGAACGAGAGCATTTCATGCACGGCCAGTGTGCTGACGATGGCCAGACGCACACGTTCATGAATCAGTCGATCGAGCGAGAGCGGCGACGTGTCGTTGCCGGCGACAGCACTGAGTGCGGTCGACGTGCGCGCTTCATTGCCCGGCCGTGTCGCGGGCGATTTGCGAGCGGCGGCACTGCTGGGTCGCTTAGCCACCATGCCTCCGCGCGATCCAGATGCCAAATGCGATCTGCCAGATACCAAATGCGAGGCCGAGTATCAGGTTGGCGTCGATCGTGTGCACGAGCAGTGCGACAGCGCCCATGCCGATGAGTCCGAGGCCCATCAGCGGCACAGCGCGCACGGAAAACGCTCCGGCCGTGGTGACGCCGACGCCATAGAGCAGCAACCAGACGCCCG
>JANMWU010000100.1:0-3106 GCA_031380785.1 Gemmatimonadaceae bacterium | reverse complement strand
TCGGTTTGCAGTTGCAGTTCTCGAACACGGAATCGTTGAAGTCCATCAGCGCTATCTTGCTGCCGGCGGCGTTGGATTCCTGCTTGGCGACGGGCAGTTGAACTACGGGCGTGAACAGATCATTGAGTCGTTTTATCGTATGCAGGCAACGGCGCATCTGCAGGTCAGTCCGGATCTGCAGGTGATAAGAAATCCCGGGTACAATCGCGACCGTGGACCCGCGCTGGTGGCGAGTTTGCGCGTCAACCTGAAATACTGAATTGACGTGAGCGAATGAGATCGCTGTGGCTCATTGCAGCTTCACGGCGGTAGCTGCGTTTCACTGCGTCACCCCCGTCGTGAAGTACACCGTCCGCGGCTGCCCCGGCGAGTACACATTGCCAGCGACCAGCTCCGGATAGCGACGATCCAGCAGGTTGCGAAGACCAAGTTCAAAGTGGAATCGCCCCGCACGCGCGGCACCGCTCGCATGAAGCAGCCCGAACGCTCCAAGAGCCACGCCCGGTGCGTCGAACGGCGAGTACGGTCCTACCCAGTTGCCGCTGACGCGCAGCTGCACGCTAGATTGCGGAACCGACACGTCGATCGCAGCCGCACCCGCGTAGCGCGCGGTGTTGTACACTCGCAGTCCGTTCAACACCACCGGTGCACCGCCGCCTTCCGCGGCCGCACTCAGGCTGCGATAGCGCGCGTCATTGAAGGTCCACGCGCCGGACGTCGTGACACGTGTGCCGAGGGGCATCCGGAAATCGAGTTCGAGACCCTGTCGGCGACTCCTGCCGCCGTTCGTGGCGTCGAGCGTGACGGGATTGACGGTCTGCTCGTTGCTGACGTCCATCCGGAACAGCGCCGCAGACAGACTGCGGCCGGCGTCATCGTACTTCACACCGCCTTCGTACGCCCACGCCAGAATCGGCGCGAGCGTCGGATCAGTGATCACACCATTGGTCGAGCGGAAACCGCGAGACACATTGGTGTACAGTCCAACCTCGTTCGTGACGCGAAAACTCGCGCCGAGTTTCGGCGACAGAACGCCGTGGCTCGCAGATGCGGCACTGCCACTTGCCGGTGTCGAACGCGTGGCGAGATCGTCGAAGCGTGCTCCAACGTCGACGCGGAAACGATCTGTGAGGTTCGCGTGTGATTGCACGAAGAGTGCGCTGGACAGCTGGCGCGCCGTGACCCGCGCCTGCACCGAATCACGCGCGCGGTTGGTGGTGTAGAAGTTGTCGTACTGTGAGTGGTCCCATCGCGCTTCGGTGCCGACTGTGATCTCACTTGACGACGATGACCAGGTGAGTGCGCTCGTCGCACCGTAACCCGTGCGGCGATCTTCTTCCTCGGTCTGACTGCCGGTGCCCTCGAAGCGACCACCCGCCGGCGGAATCGTCAGAAAGAGCTGCCAACGACCCTGCGTCGCGTACAGCGTGCTGCGCCACAACAGCGACCCGGACACAACGCGGAGACTGACGCGCTCCTGGCCGCGCCGCTTGTATCCCTTATCGGTGTCGTTCGAGACGACCTTGTAGTCGCCCTGAGTGAACTCATCGGCGCTCAGAAATCCCGGTGAGCGCCAGTCACCGCCATACAACTCGGCGCCGGCATCGATCGTGACGCCGGGCCGCAACTCGTGAACTACGCGCGCGTGGCCTTGGCCGAGGAAGTACGACGCATTCGGCCGGAAACCGTCTTCACGCTGCACGCGCAAACCAAGCACGCCACCACCGCGCTCGCCGTGGTCGTAGCCCGTCATCGCTGAGCCTTCTGCGCGCCCGAACGAGCCGGCCGAAAGACTGAACTCCGATCCGCGCAGGCGCTCGATCGTGTGCACGTTGACGACACCAGCCAGTGCAAAATTGCCGAACAATGCGCTGGTCGGACCGCGAATCACGTCGATGTCTCGCACACTGCCGGGGAAAAGAACCTGCCAGTCGTTATAGCCCTCGGCGTGGCCGTTCACCGGTTCGTTCACGGGTACGCCGTCGATCCAGAGCGCGAGGTCGGTGGAATGATCGGAGCTGAAGCCGCGCAGCGAAGCATTGGAAGCAAAGCCCGGGCCCTGACCCTGATCGTGGACTTCGAGGCCGGCCGACAGTCGCAGCGCATCATAAGGGCTCTGTGACGGCGTGCGCCGAAGTGTCGCAGCGTCGAGATGGACGCTGCCGAGTGGCTGTGCGCGTTCAGTGCGTGTGCCGACAACGGTGACGGCGCTCAGGCGTGCGGCCGAGTCGCGACGAGCGACCGAGTCACGTCGTGCACCCGGCGTCTGCGCTGCCGCCGTCACCGACAAACAAAAAAGTGGCATCGCGGCAAGCGCGAAGCCGGGCATACGAGCCCGCATCATGATGCATCCTCTCTGATGTAACGTCTGCCGGCGCGCAGATGTGCGATGCCGACGGGGCGCAGATCAGCGCCCGCTCAGGTCAGATGACGAACTTTGGCGGGCCGATGGCGGGAGGTTGCCGGTGCGAGACTGATGATGTCTTCGCGTCACGCGACTTCGGAAAAACGGCGGCGGCAACGACCGTTGCCGGCACGTCCAGCACAGCCAGGGTAGATGTTCGCGCAATCGTTGCGACAGTGGCGCAGCAACAGTCGCGCACGCAGTCGCAGGGGTGCTGATGCGGTGCGACGGGAGCAGGTGTGCGCTGATGCGAAGCATGCTGCTGCGTGTGCTGCGCAGCAGCCGGTGAAGCTGTGTCGTGCGCATGGCATGGATGCAGCGCCGCCGGAAACAGACTGCCCGCAGCGAACCAGACTGCCAGCAGCAGCCTTGTCAGTCGGGTCACCGGGTCGCGTGCCATATGAAGAACGTAGACGGCGCGATCAGAGCCGGCAATAAGGCGCAGGGTATTCGCTCGGCCGCACGGCCGACTGGGTGTTTCGTCATTCAGTGTCGCTTACTTCCTCGTCAACTCCTCAAACACCGCACGCACAAACCGCTCGTGCCCGCCCGGCCACTCTTTCTCGTACTCGGCGCTCAGCTTCATGGCCAGCACTTGCTCGATGGTTTTTCCAGACCGCACTTCCAGCTCGACGCGGCCGCGCACCGTGGACACCGCGTCTCGCCAGGCCTTGAGCCGAGCGCGATCGGTAATCTGCCCAT
>JANMWU010000087.1:0-11993 GCA_031380785.1 Gemmatimonadaceae bacterium | reverse complement strand
CAGGCGTGGGATCAGCGAAGTGAACCCCCTGATCGGATTGGGGCTCGCGCTCGGTGTGGGTGTGTTTGTGTCGTGGGTTGCGTATCCGTTGGGTGCTGCATCACGACTGCGTCCGTTGCTCATGGCGCTGCGCTTGCTGGCGGTGATCGCAGCCATGGCGCTGCTGCTTGATCTGCCGATCGGCGTGGCCCGTCCGCCGTCGCCGCTGGTCGCGCTGGATGTATCAAGCAGCTGGACGCGCAGCGGCGACTCCGCTGCCTGGCGCGCGGCTGGCGACACCGCCCGCGCCGCCGGCGGGTCAGGTGCGCTGGTACTCTTTGGCGATTCGACGCGAAACGCTACAATTCCATCCCTGCCGGGCGATCTGGCGTCACGCGTGGCGCCGGTGCTGCAGCGGGCCGCGGCCACCGGCCAGAGCGTGGTGGTCGTCACCGATGGCGCTATCGACGATGCCGACGCGTTACAGCAGGCCGTCGCAGGGTCGCGCGTGGCGGTGGTGCCGGTGCACGCTGGTGCGGATCGTGCCGTGGCCGACCTCAGCGCGGTTGCCGAAGGTCGCGTGGGTGACACACTCACGGTGCAGGCGCGCGTCGTCGCCGACGCGGCCATGCCCACTCCCACCACGCTGCGCTGGCTGCTCGATGGAACGGTGCTCGCCGAGGCTCCCGTACCCGCGCTCGCCGCCGGTGGCGAAGCGATGATCGAAAGCCGGATTGTGATTCCGGCCGGCGACTCGATTGCTGTGTTGCGCGCAGCGTTGCCGGCAGCGGGAGATATACAGCCGCGCAATGACACGCTCGCCGTCGCGTTTCGGCGCGGCGCGCGCCAGCGAATCGTGATCGTTTCAACGGCGCCGGACGCCGACGTGCGTGATATCGCAACGCAGTTGCGCTCGAATGTCGCGCTGCCGACGGATACGTATTTCCGCATTGCACCGGGCCGATGGCTGCGCGACAATACCTTCGCACCAATTGAGGAATCCGCCGTGCGCCTTGCAGTGCGCGGCGCGACGCTGGCGGTGCTGCATGGCGACACCCTGGCCATGGGAACTCCGGCGTCGCTGGGCACGCGCGCGCTCCTGCTGCTCACGCCGCCGGATGGTGACGCCCCGGAGCTCATCGTGCGACCGGCGCCCGCCTCACCGCTGCAGGCGGCGCTGTCTGGTATCGTGGTGGAATCGTTGCCACCGTTGCTCGCATCTGCACCTGCCCGTGGCGGTATCGTCGCACTGAGCGCAGCGCCAGCGACATCCAGCACCGGCGCCGTTCCGATTGTCACTGCCACCGAAGGCGATGTGCGCCGGGTGCTGATCACCGCCGCAGGGTACAATCGCTGGCGTGCGCGTGGCGGCGTCAGCGAGGCGGCGTTTCAGGCATTTGTTGGCGCCGCCAGCGACTGGCTGCTTGGTGCGCGAGGCCGGGCCGCTGTCGCCACGCCTGCCACCAGCGTGGTGCGCGCCGGGTCCCCCGTGCGCTGGCGCGCTGGCACGCAATCGCGCGCAGTGATCAGCCTCACACGGGATGGTGATCGACGCACACGCCGTGACTCGATCACATTCACGGCCGGCGCGGATGGCGAAATGCCGCCGCTCGACGCCGGGGTGTGGCGCGGAACGGTGGCCGGTGTGCCAGTCGTCATTCCGGTCAGCGCCTCGCGCGAATTTCTTCCGCACGCTGTCACGCTGCACAGCGGCGCACTCAATGGGCCCGCGCTCGCGATTCGGCGTGGTGCGCGCGCCATCAGCTGGCTCTACCTTGCCACGGTGCTGTTGCTCGCGGCGGAATGGTTGCTGCGGCGGCGCGCCGGCCTTCGCTGAAGCCGTTCCACCCTCGTCGTTCACTCTGACAACATCGCATGGCGCGTCTCTTTCGTCGCGACGGCGACCTCCCGAAGAAGTCATTCTGGCAGAAGGTCAAGTCGGTCGTCACCACCAACTGGCGCGTCGCAGCTCGCGGCGGCGTCGACCAGGGATCACTCGAACAGCTTGAGCAGCTGCTGCTGGAGTCGGACTTCGGTGTGCCTGTCACGTTGAAGCTCGTGGCGGCGGTTGAGGATCGTGCGCGGCGTGGTCAGGTCCGCACGGAGGACGAGTTCGCGAGCGCGCTGCAGGAGGAAATCACGCTTGCACTCAGCGCCGGCAACTCCGATGCACTGCTGCATTTTCAGACGAACGCGCCGACGGTGATTCTGGTACTCGGGGTGAACGGTGCGGGGAAGACGACTTTCATCGGCAAGCTCGCCTCGCGATTGCGAAAGGATGGCAAGCGTGTGCTGGTTGCGGCGGGCGACACGTTTCGCGCCGGCGCAATTGAGCAGCTGCGCCTGTGGGCAGAGCGCAGCGGCGCGGATTTCGTTGGCGCGTCGGCAGGATCCGATCCGGCGGCGGTAGCCTTTAACGCCATTGACGCCGGTGTGACGCGCGGTGTTGATGTGGTGATTGTGGACACCGCCGGCCGCCTGCATACCAGCGATTCGCTGATGGACGAACTGCGTAAAGTCGTGCGCGTCATCGCCAGGCGACTGCCCGGTGCACCGCACGAAGCTCTCCTCGTGCTCGACGGTACAATCGGCCAGAACGCCGTTCAGCAGGCGCGCACCTTTGCCGCATCGGTGCCGCTCACAGGGCTCGTTGTGACGAAGCTCGACGGCACCGCGAAAGGTGGCGTCGTGGTTGCGGTGCACGAAGCGCTCGACATTCCGGTGAAGTTCATCGGTATCGGTGAAGCGGCAGAGGATCTGCACCAGTTTGACGCCGCGGAATTTGCCGAGGCGCTGTTCGAGCGGTGACGGACAACGCCGGAGCGCGGCGCAGCGACCGGCGCGGCAGCGGCATCGCTCCGCCGGTGACGCTGCTGACTCCGGTCACGTATCTGAAAGGAGTCGGGCCGCGTCGCGCTGAACTGCTGGCGAAGCTCGGCATCACCACTGCCGGCGATCTGCTGATGCATGTGCCGCGGCGCTACGAAGACGCGACCACCGTTTTGCCGGTCGCGCGCGCACAGCCCGGGCAGGATGTGACAGTGCTCGGACGCGTGATCTCGAAGGGGATCATCCCGACACGCCGCGGTCTGCGGATCTTTCAGGCTGTGATTCAGGATGCCAGCGGTCTGCTCGAAGTCGGGTGGCCTGGTCAACCGCACCTCGATCGCTCGATCAACGTTGGCGACGTGCTGCTGCTGAGCGGACCAGTCCGGATTTTTCACGGGCGACAGCTCGCGCCACGTGAGTTCGTGAACCTTGGTGCGGACGACGCGGGCACGGCCGGCGGTCGCGTGCTGGCGGTGTATCCAGCCACCGACGGCCTGCCGACGAAGTTGCTGCGTCAGCTGGTGGATTCGCAGCTGGACGCACTGTTGCCGCAGGTCGTTGAACCGCTCCCGGCGAGCGTGCTGTCAGCGGCTGGCGTACCGGCGCTGCCGGACGCGCTGCGCCTCGTTCATCGTCCGGGCAGCGTGAAGGAAGCGGAACGGGGTCGCGCGCGTCTCGCGTTCGAGGAACTGTTCTGCGTACAACTGTTGCATCGCCGCGCGAATCAGCTCGAGCGCACCGAGCGTGACGGCATCACATTCGTAAATCGGCGGCGTTTGACGACGGCCCTCAAGGCGCAACTCCCGTTCGTGCTCACGGGCGCGCAGGCCCGCGTGCTGCGCGAAATCGTCGCCGACATGACGAGTCCGCGCCGGATGCACCGGCTGCTGCAAGGTGACGTCGGCAGCGGCAAGACGATTGTGGCGTTGTTCACCGCGCTGGTCGCGCTGGAAAATGACTGGCAGGCAGCCCTCATGGCACCGACCGAACTGCTGGCCGAGCAGCATCTGCGCACCTTCGCGGCCTTGCTGGCGCCACTTGGCATTGCGCCGGCGTTGCTCACCGGACGGATGGGCGCGGCGGAACGTCGCGCGGTGGCGACACGACTTGCGTCGTACGAGCCGCTGATCGTGATCGGCACACACGCGCTGGTGCAGGACGCGACGTCATTCGGCAAGCTCGGTCTGGTGATCGTGGACGAACAGCATCGATTTGGTGTCGAGCAGCGAAAAGCGTTGCAGGCAAAGGGCGCAACGCCTGACGTGCTGCTGATGAGCGCCACGCCGATCCCACGTTCCCTGGCGCTCACCGTGTACGGTGATCTCGATGTCAGTGTACTCGATGAAAAGCCGCCTGGCCGGCTGCCGATTGTCACCACAATGCGTCCCGAGTCGGCCCGCGATCGGGTGATGAGCTTCGTGAACTCGCAGCTCGATGCGGGTCGCCAGGCGTACGTGGTATATCCGGTGATCGAAGAATCGGAGCGCAGCGATTTGCGCGCTGCGACCCAGATGGCGGAGGAACTGTCGGCGGGCGTGTTCGCCGCGCGACGGGTCGGGTTGTTGCATGGTCGGCTCAAAAGCGACGGAAAGGACGCGGTCATGCGCGCCTTCCTTGCCCGTGAGATCGATGTGCTGGTGGCGACGACCGTGATCGAAGTCGGGATCGACGTGCCGAATGCGTCGGTGATGCTGATCGAGCATCCTGAGCGCTTCGGTCTGTCGCAGTTGCATCAGCTGCGCGGACGCGTGGGCCGCGGCGCAGATGACAGTTTTTGCATCCTGCTCGGCGATGTGAGTCCGGAATCGGCCGAACGCCTCGATGTCTTCGTCGGCACGGACGACGGCTTCGAGATTGCGCGTGCAGACATGCGGCTGCGCGGAATCGGCGATCTGTTCGGGGAGCGACAGAGTGGCCTGCCAAGTTTCCGTGTGGCGGATCCGATTCGCGACGAGGCGCTGATTCCGGTTGCGCGGGCCGCGGCCGAACGGGTACTGAGCGCCGACCCATCGCTGTCGCGGCCGGAGAATCAGGCGCTGCGAGAGCTGCTGACCGGCCGCTATCGGCGTGCGCTGGAGCTCTTTCGCGTCGGCTGAAGACGGTCGGCCATCAGGGTGCGCGGAGGCGCCGCTTCAGGCGATCGATCTCGGCGTTGAGTTTCGCCATCGAGTCACGCGTGACCTTCAGCTCATCGAGACGATCAGTGGCGAGCTGCGTAGCCTGCACGCGGCGTCGCACTTCGGCGCGCCGCAGTGAATCGATGGCAATGATGTTGCGGCGCGTCAGGACCGCTTCGGCGCGCACTTCTGTGGCCACCGAATCAGTCAGCAGCGAATCGATCTGAGCCAGCGCGACCGTCGCGTCGCCGGTATTCCCCCTCGAATCGACACGCATGAGCGTGCGCCACCAGCGCGCGCGATCGCCTTCAGGCGTGTGCGGATTTTCCCGCGAGAACTGGGTCAGCGAAGATTCCGCCTGTGCGGGCCGGTTTTCCTGCACCAGTTGCAGCACCATCGATTGCGTGGCCGCCCACTGTGAGGGCAGGCTTGGCGCTGGCAGCGGCGGAGGCGGCAGGACGGCGGGAACGATGGGCGCCGCGCCGCGGCAGGCGCCAAGTACGGCACTCGCGACGCAGAAGCAGCCGATCGTCCTGAAGCGAAGAGTCATGTGGCAGTGCTGGTAATTTCGACGGGTGGCGGTTGTGCCGGCAGGGTCGGGAGGCGACGCGACGTCGGAGCGCGCTGCGGGAGCAGAATGGTGAATGTCGTGCCGACGCCGACCTCGGACGAGACGGACACCGAGCCGCCGTGGGCTTCGACTATGCCCCTGACGATTGCAAGGCCGAGTCCGGTACCGGCGACACTGGTCGCCTCCTGGTTGCCGGCCTGGAAAAACTTACGGAAGACGTGCGGCAGCTCGGGGGCGGGGATGCCGACACCGGAGTCACGCACCTCGATGCGCACCGCGCCGGGCTCGCCGTCGCCGTGGAGCGCGACCATGCCGCCGCGCGGTGTGAACTTGCAGGCGTTGGTGACCAGGTTTCCGAGTGCTTCGGTCATCCGGTCATGATCCCACCACACTTCGGCCGGCATGCCCACAGCCGCTGAGACGCTGAACTGAATGCCACGCTGGTCGGCCAGCACCACCAGCGAGTTCTCCAGCTCCGCCAGAAACGCCCGCGAGTTCAACGGCTGCAGGTTCAGCGTCGCACCCCCCGCGTCGTACTTCGAGACGTCCAGCAGCTGCCTCACCAGCCGATTCAGCGAGTGGCTCTGGCGTTCGAGCGTGTGAATCACGTCCCGCTGCTTGTCGTTCAGCGGGCCGTACACTGCGTCGTCGAGCAGCGTCAGATAGCCAAGAATGACATTGAGGGGTGTCTTCAGTTCGTGCGATGCCATTGACACGAATTCGGCCTTCAGACGGTCGAGTTCACCGAGGCGTTTCGCCATCGCCGCATAGCTCTCGGCCAGGCGTCCGAATTCATCGCTGCGTTTTGAGGCTACTTCGAGCTTATGGTCAAACTTGCCCGACGCGACGCGCTCCATTCCATACTGCAGATCGGCGACAGGGCGCGAGATGCTGAGAATGATCCAGCCCGCAACCAGCGTCGCAAACGCCAGCGCCATGTAGAGGCCGAGCAGCGATACGCGGCGTGCCTGCGCAGTTTCGTCGCGCGCACCGCGGACGCGATCGGCAGTCTTCAGGCGCAACGTCCCCTCGGCGTTTCCGACCGCCGTCACCAGCTCCTGCAGCGCCGGCTGCATGTCGCGTGATGAGAGTGTGTCCATGCGCGCGTAGTCGCCGCGCGCCATGGCATCCAGGCTCAACGCAGTGAGCTGCGTCACCGCGCGGACAGCCGTGTCAACTGCCGCGTACGATGGGCCGGCACTGAGATGTCGCAAAGAATCCGACAACAACTGCAAGGTTTCAACGGCGGAGCGCAACGCGGGTGCGCCTGTGCTGTCGCGCGTACCACCCACGCGATCGTCGCCGCGCCGCACCAGGTTGGATGTCGCCCGTAAGCGCCCGAGCAGCAGCGACGCACGAAAATTCTGACTCTGCAACTCCTCGATATCGACCAGCAATCGTTTCAGCGAATAGCGGGCGAGGAGCAGCGGGGCGGTCAGAATTGCTGCGAGAACCAGCATGCCGGCGATGAGTCGCACGCGCAGCGGAACGCCGCGACGGTGCGTCACGAGTTCGAGCGATGGTTTCGGACGGGTGAAGACAGGGGTCACGAAAGTGGCGTAGGCGTCGGTGCTGCAATGCGTTGACTCACATCAGAGCGATCGGTACGTTGCCCCCAATCTTGCCGGCGGAGCCGTTCAGAACAATGACAGGTCAGATGGAATACATCGTTGCACTTCCCGGTGCGGCCGGCGCAATGGTCACCGTGCGTGGCTGGGTGCAGCATGTTCGCACGCAGGGCAAGGTGGCGTTTCTCCTTGTGCGCGACGGGACTGGCACCGTGCAGTGTGTGTTCGTCAAGAGTCAGGTGACAGATGACGTGTGGCAGCGCTTTGCCACGCTGACTCTCGAAACTGCGGTCTCGGTCTCCGGCGAGGTACGGCTCGAGCCGCGTGCTCCCGGTGGCGCTGAACTGGGTGCGATTGAGCTCACGGTGCTCGGCGCAAGCGCGATCGACTACCCGATCCAGCCCAAGGAACACGGCGTCGATTTTCTGATGGATAATCGGCATCTCTGGTTGCGCTCTCCGCGCCAGGTCGCGCTGATGCGCGTGCGTCATGAAATCGAGCAGGCGATTCACGATTTCTTCTATGCCCGCGATTTCATTCATTGCGATACGCCGATTCTGACCGCCGCCATCGGCGAACGCTCGGGCCTGTTCAGCACCGAGTACTTCGATGAAGGCAGCGCATTTCTGGCGCAGACGGGCCAGCTGTATGGTGAAGCGCTGGCCGCGGCACTGGGTCGCATTTACACGTTCGGACCGACGTTTCGTGCCGAGAAGTCGAAGACCCGCCGGCATCTGACCGAGTTCTGGATGATCGAGCCCGAGATGGCATTCTACGATGCGAACGAAAACATGCAGCTGCAGGAAGACCTGCTCGTTTCCATCGCGCAACGTGTGCTCGAGCGGCGGCGTCCCGAACTCGCGGTGCTGGAGCGCGATGTCACGCATCTGGAGGCAATTGTCGGACCATTCCCGCGCATCTCGTACACCGATGCCGTCGCTACGCTGCAGCGCAAGGGCAGTACCACCACGTGGGGCGAAGATCTCGGTGCCGAAGACGAGGCGCTGCTCGTGGCTGACTACACGACGCCGATCTTCATCTGCAACTATCCGAAGGAAGCCAAGGCCTTTTATATGAAGGAGAATCCGGATGATCCGCGCACGGTACTCTGCGCCGATTGCCTGGCACCGGAAGGCTACGGCGAAATCATCGGCGGCTCGCAGCGCGAAGACGACTACGACAAGTTGCTCGCTCGCATTCTCGGCGAAGGGCTCGATGTGAGTGCGTACGGCTGGTATCTGGATCTGCGGAAGTACGGCACGTTCGTGCACAGCGGATTCGGTCTCGGTCTCGAGCGGACCGTTGCCTGGCTCTGCGGCACACCACACATCCGCGAGTGCATTCCCTTTCCGCGATTGATGAATCGGCTGCGTCCGTAGGCGATTGGTCACCGGGGGCGCTGTCACCACACCGTCAGTTCCGCGGAAATGCTGACGCTTTGCGGACGACGGTCGCCTGCCACAGGTGCCGTCGTTCGTGCGCCATCAGCAGCGCCAGAACGGTACCGAGTGAGAGGCGCACGCGTTTGACGGTCGGCAGCTGCACGTTGATGTGCGCGAGATCGAGTCCGGCTGCGCGCTCGAGGCGCAGTTCGAACCCTCGCTGAGCCGCGCGGTACTGCTGTCGCATCGCTTCCGGCGCCGCGTCCGATAGCGGCTGCAACTGCGCCGGTGTGCGCAGGCGGATGCGGACCGGCGGTTCCATTGACCAGACCAGCATCCGGCTGACGACATTTCCCTCAAACGCTCGATCGCTGTACGCCGCATCAGCGTGACCACGCCGGATCGCATCGTCCAGTGCAGGCAGATAGACGGTCGTGATCGTCGCCAGATGAGAGCAGATCTCGGCGAGGCACCAGTGCGTTGGCACCGGCCGCCACGCGAGCTGTGAGGCGGACAGGCCATCGAGCAACGCGAGTGCCGTCTCGCGATTGACTGCGAGCTCGCGGAAAAAGGGCTGCATCGTTGTCAACGAGCGCGGTGGCGCGACGGTGTTCGCGGCGCTCATCCGCCAGCCCGCTTCACGTCGTCCCAGAGCAGGTCGAGTTCTGCCAGCGTCGCGGTGCCCACATGCACGCCACGCTCCTTTGCGAGTTGTTCCACAGCGCTGAATCGGCGCACGAACTTCAGATTTGCGCGGTCAAGCGCAACCGCGGCGTGCACGTTCGCTTTGCGACAGAGGTTGACGACCGCAAAGAGCAGATCGCCAAGTTCGCCTTCGAGCGCATCGCGCGCGACCAGCGGATCGTCGTTCGGCTGCTCGATTTCGGCCGTGACTTCCTCAACCTCTTCCCGAACCTTCGCCAGCGGGCCGGTAACGTCATCCCAGTCAAAGCCAACACCGGCCGCACGGTCCTGAAGGCGGTGCGCGCGGTGGAGAGCCGGCAGCTCGAGTGGCAGGCCGTCGGCGAGCGACTCACGCGATTTCGCTTTCTGGCGCTCCCACGGGATCGCCACGCCGTCGCCGTACAGCTGCGGGTGGCGCTGCTTCATTTTCGACATCAGCGCGCCGGCTACGTCGTACAGATCAAACGCCTGGCGTTCTTCGGCGATCACGCTGTGAAACACGACCTGCAGCAGCAGGTCGCCGAGCTCGTCGCGCAGCAGGGAATCGTTGCCAAGCCGGAGCGCATCGTCCACCTCCAGCGTCTCCTCCAGCAGGTACGGTCGGAGCGACTGGTGCGTTTGCGCGGCGTCCCAGTCGCAGCGGGCGCGCAGATCGCGCATCAGTGCGAGGGTATCTTCAAGACTGGCTTTCGCTTGCATCGTTACGACTGCTCCCGGTAACTTACTTGGCTGTGACCGCCACCCCCGCCGACGCCCGCGCCCTCAGCGCCATGCTCACCGTGGACCTCACCGCGGTGCGGGAGAATTATCGCCTCATCGCGCGGCGCGCGGCGGTACCGCTGCTGCCGATGATCAAAGGTGATGCGTACGGCCTTGGCGCGGTCGAGGTCGCCAAGTTGCTCGAGACTGAGTCGCCGTTGGCTTACGGGGTAGCGACCGTCACGGAAGGCCGCGAACTGCGGAGCGCCGGCATCGCACGTCCGATCGTTGTCTTTACGCCCGCACTGCCGCGCGAATTCCCCGATGCACGGGCCGCCGATCTCACGCTCGCGCTCTCCGACGCAGCGCACGTCGCGAGTTGGAAGACCATCGCCGGTCGCTGGCAACTGCCGATCGATACCGGGATGAACCGGGCCGGTGTCAACTGGCGCGACGCCTCGCATCTGCGAGCGGTGCTCGACGCCGGTGGTCAACCGGATGGCGTCTTCACGCATTTCCATTCGGCCGACTCCGACCCTGCATCGATCGAAGTGCAGGAGGAGCGCTTCGCGGGAGTTCTGTCGTCCATGTCCAGTCGACCGGCAAACGTGCATGCTGAGAACAGCGCCGCTTTGCTTCAGCGCGGCCGGTCGCGGTACGACTGTGCGCGGCCTGGCATCGCGCTCTACGGCGTCGCAGTCGGTCCGGCAACCTGGGCGCCACAGGGCGTCGTCCGTCTGGTTGCACCCGTGGTTGGGCTGCAGCACGTGGAAGCCGGCGACACAGTCAGCTATGGCGCAACCTGGCGGGCGCCCGGCCCGAGGCGGATCGCTACCGTCGCGGTCGGGTATGCCGACGGATATCCGCGCGGCGCCGGCAATCGCGCGACCGCCCGCATCCGCGATCGACCGGTGCCGGTGGTTGGACTGGTGACAATGGACATGACGATGTGCGACGTGACTGACATTGCGTGCGAGGTTGGTGACAGCGTGACGCTCATCGGAGGCGACGCCGAGTCCGGCGTGGCGGCAATCGCGGCACACGCGGGTCGTTCACCGTACGAAGTACTCACCGGTCTGCGCGCCCGGGCGCATCGTGTGCATGTGGCAGCCCGCGTCGTCGCCGACATCGGGGCCGCAGCATGACGATGCGAGTCGCTGTGATTGTGCTCGATGGCGTCGGCTGCGGCGAAGCGGCGGACGCGGCGGCGTACGGCGACGTCGGCAGCAACACGCTTGGCCACGTGCTGGAACAGGTCCCGTCGCTCGCACTTCCGGCGCTCGAGAAACTCGGTCTGGGACACGTCGGCGCGTTGCGCGGCGTGCGTCCGGTCGCTGCGCCGGACGGTGTGATCACGGTGCTGGAGCCGATGAGTGCGGGCAAGGATTCGACGACTGGCCACTGGGAGATCGCCGGTGTCGTACTCGATCAGCCTTTCCCGACCTTCGCGCGCGGGTTTCCGCCTGAAGTGATCGACGCATTCGCGCGCGCCACCGGACGCGGCGTAATCGGCAACCGCGTCGCCAGCGGCACCGCGATCCTCGACGCACTCGGTGCCGAACATGTCGCGACTGGTTCGTGGATTGTGTACACCTCCGCCGATTCGGTTTTTCAGCTGGCCGCGCACGAGGCAGTGATTCCGCTGGAGGAGTTGTACCGCGCTTGCGAAATCGCGCGCGAAATTCTGCGCGAACCGAACAACGTGGCACGCGTGATTGCGCGCCCGTTCAGCGGTGCCAACGGCGTCTGGCAGCGCACGGCCAATCGGCGCGATTATTCGCTCGATCCGGTATCAGAGACGCTGCTCGATGCGCTCGCTTCGGCTGGCGTTGCTCGCACCGGTGTTGGCAAGGTCGACGATCTCTTCGCCTCACGCGCGATCACGTCGACGCACACCACCGACAACGCGCAGGGCATTGCGCTGATTCAGCGCTGGTTGGACTCCGGCGACGACGGATTCCTGTTTGCAAATCTGGTGGATTTCGATCAGTCGTTCGGTCATCGCAACGACGTGCCCGGCTTCGCTGGCGCACTGGCCGAATTCGATGGCGCGCTGCCAGCGCTGCTGCACGCGCTGCGCGACGACGACCTGCTGTTCATCACCGCTGATCACGGCAACGACCCTACCACCCCGTCCACCGACCACGCTCGCGAGCGGGTGCCG
>JANMWU010000076.1:0-11354 GCA_031380785.1 Gemmatimonadaceae bacterium | reverse complement strand
CGCAAGATGGCGGTCGCGAAACTCGAGACGATGGATCGCCTGCCGATCCGTCCGCTCGGCGCGGTGCTCAATGGCATCGAGCCGAAGGGCGTTTTCCAGTACTACCACTATCTGGAAGGCTACAACTCAGCCAACGCCGGTAGCGACGACGATGAGCCGATTGCACCACTGCCGCGGAAGACAAAGCCGCGGCTGTCCGGCGGCGGCAAGGGGTCGTAGCGCATCGCTCTGGCTGAACAACGAGGGCCCGCGACTGAATCGTCGGGGCCCTCGTTCATTCCGTACGCCAGAACTCAGTTGACGGCGAATGCGCGGCGTGTCACACGAACGTTGCCGGAACCTCTTCGTACGTGCGGACGTCCGCGGTACGCGAGGACTGCGCGTATCGCAGCGCAGTCGACGCACGCATCAGCAGATCGTGACCGTCACGCACGTCGAGCGCTGAGTCGCGGGCGTTGGCGATTCCGGCGCGCAAGGAGACTCGCGATGCGCGACCGTCGGCCACCAGTGCCGGCATTGCCGCCACCTTGTCGCGCAGCCGCTCAACGAGTTCCATTGCGCCTCGCTGTTCCGTCATCGGCGCGAGGATCGCGAACTCCGTCGATCCCATGCGTCCCACGACATCGGAGCCACGCGCCACGCTGACGACGACGCGACCGATATCGATTGCGAGACGCGCTGGTACCGGCAACTCGTCAACCGCCGACTGGCCGGCGCGCGCGATTGTCGGGCCGATCGCGATGCACGAGACGGGCGTATTCCGACGGGCGGCATCCGACATCACTTCGCGCGCGCGGCGACTCATTCCGCGAGGCGTGTACAGGCCGGAATCGAGATCGATCAGGCTGACCCGCTCCGCCTCGTCCACCACGCGCTTGGCGTCCACCCAGGTCTGGAGCCGGAGCAGCAGCAACTCGCCGTCAATCGGCTGCTCCCATACGCTCCAGGCGCCTGCCTGGTACGCCTGGCGGAGAAAGTCGCGCGGCGCCGGACCGGAAGTCGTGAGTACGATCGGCACATGCAGACCAATGCGGCGCTCGTCTCGCAGCGCGCGGCACACGTCCACGCCATCAATGTCAGGGAGCCGCGAATCGACTAACACCACGTCCGGTGCTGCGACTTCGGCGAGATCGAGGGTCTGCCGCCCCGAGTACGCGCGTACGACCGCGAATCCGCGCGGACCGAGCACTGTCTCGAGTGAACGCGCCGCCCACTCCTGCTCCACTCCCACGACCACAATGGGCGGGCGGGAGGTCACGTCGACGGCTGGCATTGGGCGAGACATGGCGGTGCGGAAGGTGCAAAGAACGCAGTACTCCGGTCAGCCCTTTGCACGATGCATGCGGGATTATGAGAAAACACCTAAGCGTTTGCTGGACCGGTACTTGCGATGGAATAATCCGGGTGACGTCTCGGATATATGCAGCGGACGCGCAACATTACCGCTGCATTTCGATCACCCTGCAGGCCCGCGCGCATCCAGTCGACCAGCCTTTGCGTTGGTGACGTGGTGCCGGGTCGTTGAGGCGGCGGACAGGCCACGATATCGGGAGCCGCCCGCCAGACCTATCGTTACAACACGCGTCAACTCAGCGTCCCCCACGGAAGGGAGTGCGACGATTTGGCGCGGTATGCCTGGCAGCTGTAGCATTCCCACACAGACCGGGTGTGGTCGTGCTACGACAACAGGCCGGTCGCGAACAGAACAGTCGTTGGGCGTGTAACGGTATCTCCATGTAGTGCAACGCTTTCTAACCAGAATCAGGTATTGTGGCTGTTGAGCACGACTGCTGCAGTGCATGGAAGACAATGCAAATCCTTTCGATCGTGATCGCTATGCCGTTCGCTCGACGCACGCTGCTGATCCTGCCGGCCGTGCTCGCTTTGGGTGGCACGCTACACGCCCAGACCACCTCTGATCAGACCCTGTACCGCAGCCGGCGGTTTCTCGACTCCGTCGCCACCGGAATGGAGCGCGATGGCAAGAGTGCGGAGGCGGCTGCGGTCCGCGAGCGACTTCAGGTCGGAGACTTCTACCCAGGTGATCGCCTTGTTGTGGACCTGTTTGGGGGCGAGGAACCATTTCGCGACACGGTGTCGGTGCGTACCGGTCAGGAAATACGTGTTGGCACCTATCCCGCCTTCAGTCTCAAGGGTGTGCTGCGTTCCGAAGCTGATTCCGCGCTCGTCTCGCAGGCCAGGCGATTCATTCAGCGACCTGTCGTCCGGACCCAGCCTCTGGTCCGGTTGCTGGTCACTGGTGCCGTCGGTCGGCCCGGCTTCGTGACAGTCCGCGGTGACGCCGCCGTGTCGGACGTCGTCTCCAGCGCAGGCGGACTCACCAGTATGTCCCGCCTGAACAAATCGAAGGTCAAGCGAGGGACGGGTACGCTGGTGGGGCAGGACAGTTTGTCGCTGATTTTCCGGTCCGGGATGACGCTCGATCAGGCCGATATCCGGGCCGGTGATGAGCTCGCAATTGATGAAAAGAAGCCAAGCAATTTCACGAGCATACTCTGGGCGACCTCAGGCGCGCTCGGCGTAGTCATCTCCATCATTTCTTTGACGCGGCGCTAGACGCCGATCTGAATCACTCACAGCCGAGGCAGGCGTGGGCTCTACGGTACCAAGTGCGACACAGATGGCAGGACGGATTGCGGCAATTCGCGACGCGTTCGGCGGCGCGGCTACCGGCTGGCCCTCCCCGGATGATGGCGACAGCCGAGAGGCGCGCCGCCGCGATGCGGCGAGTGAGGACGACGACGTTGTGTCACTGCATCCGGAGTGGATGCATCGTGCGCTGAACGTGACCGTTGCTGGTGTTGGAATGGTTGTGCTGGCTCCGTTCGCAGGGTTGATCGCCGTACTCGTCAAGCTCAGCAGTCCCGGTCCGGTATTCTACGCTCAAACACGTGTCGGCCTCGACCGACGTGCGCTGCGCGGTGACCGTTATCAGACGCGCCGCGAAGAGGATCTCGGCGGGCGCGTGTTCACGATCTACAAGTTTCGGTCGATGCGCGTTGATGCTGAAGGGCCGGGTGAGGCGGTCTGGGCGTCAAAGGACGATCCGCGCATCACGGCGATCGGTGATCTGCTGCGCAAGACGCGCCTGGACGAATTGCCGCAGCTCTGGAACGTGATCCGGGGCGAGATGAATGTGGTCGGACCGCGTCCGGAACGTCCGAGCATCTTCCTGTCATTGCGCACGCAGGTGGAGAACTACCATCTGCGGCAGCGCGTGCGGCCCGGGATCACGGGCTGGGCGCAGATCAATCAGGCGTACGACAGCTGCCTCGATGACGTGAAGAACAAGGTGGCGCTCGATCTCGAGTACATAAACAATCGGTCACTGTGGCTCGACGTGCGCATCATGACTCGTACCTTGCCCGTGATGATCGGTCGCAAGGGCGCACACTAGCGCTCGATGTTCACCATGTCGGATACGTACTGAGATGGGATTTATTGGCGGAGAGATCGGGTACCGCGCCCTGAAGTGGTATACGCGAAATGGCGTGTGGGATGCGATGGATGGCTCGGCGTATGCCGGCAAGAGCAAAGTTCGCGTCCTGCTTGGTGACGCCATCATGGAGTCGATTGAGGGAAAGGACGTCATCGACTTCGGCTGCGGCGAAGGAACCGAAGCGATCGAGCTGGCTCAGGCAGGTGCGCGAACGGTTGTCGGCGTTGACCTGCTTACTTTCCGCTTTCCGGACGCAGAGCGCAGAGCGCGAGAAGCCGGTGTTACAGATCGTGTGCGCTTTCTTACAGCGCCAGAATCACCGGCTGATGTGATCGTATCGCTCGACAGCTTCGAGCACTTCGCCAAGCCCGACGAAATTCTCAGGGTCATGGCCAGTTTCCTGCGACCGCGTGGCCGCGTCGTGGCCTCTTTCGGCCCGACTTGGTACCATCCGCTCGGTGGCCATTCCTTCTCGGTGTTCCCATGGTCACACCTGATTTTCACCGAACAGGCGCTCATCCGGTGGCGTGCTGAACGCAAGTCAGACGGCGCGACCAGGTTTTCGGAAGTCGAGGGTGGGCTGAATCAGATGACGATCAGCCGGTTCGAGCGCGTGGTAGCCGACTCACCGTTTCAAATCGTGAAACTCGAAGCGGTACCCATCCGTCGCCTCCGGCCGATCGCCAATACCCTGACACGCGAGTTCACATCGGCCATCGTTCGCTGCACGCTTGAGCTGCCGTAGTAATTAATGCCGGCGGAAGCGACGGGCGTTACAACGCAGCTTGCAGCTTCGCGCCAAGCGACGAATAGATCGCCTGATACTGTTCACACATCTTCTCAAGACCGTACTCACTCCCGGCACGCGCCTTCGCGGCGGCTCCGAGACGCGCAGCCAGCGCCGTATCCGTGATGAGAGTACTCAAGGCTTTGGCAATAGCGTCGTAGTCGGTGGCCGCGGTCAACATGCCCGTCTCGCCGTCTTCGATCATCGCCGGCATTCCGCCAGCGGTCGATGCAAGGCACGGCTTTCCGGCCATCATGGCTTCGATCAGCGCGAGTGGTGTTCCCTCCCACAGCGACGGCATCGCGAACACGTCGGTCGCCGCGAGGACGTCGCCAGTATCCAGACGAACGCCGAGCAGGTGCACGCGGTCGTGGACGCCGTGGGATTCAATTGCTGCATGAATTTGGGCCGTCGCATCGTCGTCGCGGCCGCAGATCGCCAGACGCCATGGGACCGACTCCGGCAGTCGAACCAGTGCATGAATCAGTGCGACGTGATTCTTTCGCTCACAGCACGATCCGATGGCCGTCACCAGCTTCTCATCGTCGCGCAAGCGAATTTCGGCGCGCACCCGGCGCCGATCGCCGCGCTGCTCGGGCATGCCGTTGGCAATCACGTCGAGCCGCGAATAGCGCGCGCCGAGTGCGTCAGAGAGATCGCGCCGCATTTGTTCAGCGACAACCGTCGCCACGTCGCTGTTGCGGATCGCCCACTTGATCACGACGCGGCGACGCAGCACGTCGGTCTGTTCAGCACCGCCGTGGAACGTCACCACCGATGGAATGCGCAGCATCCGCGCCGCTGCAACGCCAAAATATGCGCCGGTGAACATGTGACCGTGCACCAGGTCAACGCGACGTTCGCGCATCACGCGCGTCAACTCGCGAAGGCAGCGAACGTCGAGTGGCCCTGACCGATGAAAGCGATGAACATCCAGTCCGCGCCGCTCTGCCTCTTCCGGCAGCCACTGATCGTCCTCTACTGGCGCCAGCACCAGCACGGAGTGTCCAAAATCGCGGCACCAGGTGGCGAGAGTAAGCATCATCATCTCGCCGCCACCGAGACCCGACGTCGGGCTGATAAACGCTATCCGCATTCCGGCACTGATTGAGTGGGGGCTGCCGCGTATTGTCCGCGGGAAGACGCGTGATTCAGCGGCTGCGCAACGCCTGCGTCGGCGGCACCAGGGTCTGGGCGGCCAGTGAACAGAGGGCGACGAGGGCGAAGAATCCCCAGAAGTACGCATGGCTCAGGAATACGGCCGACGAAGCGAAGGCGATCACGGATGCCATGTATTCCGAGTGATTGGTCCCGGTGACTGGCGACGGTCGTCTGAAAAAGGGGCTGACGCGTCGCAGGCTGACAACGATTGCCGCGACGAACAGCAAACCGCCGATCAATCCCAGCTCGGAGAACGCCTGCACGTACGCATTATGGGGCGCACTCCAGTGACCAGGAACTCCGTCCTCGGCCATCTGCTGCCCTTCTCTCGCCTGAAAACTTCCGACGCCGATGCCGAGGACTGGATCCTCGGTGAAGTACTTGATGCCACGTTTCCAGATCTGCACGCGACCGCCATAAAAATTGATGTTGTAGTCTTCGGATAAGTTGCCAATGTTGGCAAGCCGCTTCGGCATCAGACCTTCAGGAACGAATTCCCGTCCGACAAGCAGCAGCGCGCCAACGATCGCGAACGTGACGAGCATGCGGATTCCCCGGGAAGAAATCAGCACACACCCAACCCCGGCAACGAGCGCAATGAGTCCACCCCGCGATGCAGTGCGCAGCGTCGCGAGGCAGATCACGATGAACATTGCGAGGCACAGCGCGCGCCAGGCGCTGCGCCCCGGTCGACGTGCTTCGGCCAGCGCCATCGGCGCACCGATGGCGAGCAGGCCTGCGCAGTCGTTGGGATCGAGGCTCGCTGTGATCGCATAGCGAAGTCCGTCGACATCCATCATGGCATAGCCGAACAGCAACAACAGCAGTCCAAAGATCGCGACCACGACCATGAACCCGCGCGTGATCGTCCGCAGCTGACGCACGGTCGGAGGCTGCGCTGCCAGCGTCGTCGCAAACGCGAATACCAGCACCATGTCGACCGTTACATGCAAGGACTGCGACCGATAGACCGAGGTCGGAATTGTGACAAACATCCACGCCCAGTAGGCGTAGAGAATTCGAAGTGACGGGTCCGAAAACACCGACGTAGTGATGCGCGCCTGCTTTCTGGCCGCGACCGTCGCGGCAGCGACCATGAGCACGACAAGCAGAATCGGCCGGAATGGCCGCAGCGGTGGAATCATCTCGTGCAGTCGAGCCACAACCGTCGCAACACCCAGGACGATGAGCAGTGCGCTGCGGCGCGCTGCAGGCGCGGCGAAAGCTGGCATGGCCTGCGACGCGAACGCGCTGGCGTGATACGTCGGCGTTGGCGCAGCCGGCCTCCGCCGTGCGCCGGGTGCCAACATTGTCGCAATCCCACGCCTCATCGCTTCATCTCGAAATCCTCGACGTTCCAGCGCATCGGACACGCATCCTGATATGCATGGCAGAGTGCTGCCGGAATCTAGCTGTGTCTGGCCGTGGCAGGTGCGCGTTTCAGCGCCAGGCGCGCGAAACCTGCCTAAGACTCAGGACGCTGCGTACAGGAACTGGCAACAGTCGTTCCACGAAGTCCTCGCCGGCAACGCCGGAACTTTTCCGGCGGGATGCTCAGCGCGGCGCGCCAGCTGCGGCCCGCGTCGGACAGCCGCGCGACGCGAGGATGTCGTGCGAGAGCACGCCGGCGACTCTGGCTGATCCCATTGATGTAAAGTGGGAAAAATCGGCGAACACGGAATCTGGATCGTACGCGTGCATGGCCGCCGCAACGTCACTCACCGGCACACCGTGTTCGGCCGCCACTTGCTCGATGACGGTATTCGCGACCTTCTCGAATTGCGGTAACAGCTCCATTGAAGCATGCGGATAGAACTTGGCCCACGCGACCAACCGTGCCGTATCGAGAGGCGCGTCGGGGAGAAAAGCATTCGCGTGCGTTGCGACCAGCGGTTGCAGGCCGCTGGCCTTCAAGGTGTCGATGAAGGCGGCCAGGTCATCGTGAAACGCCAGCACCCGATCGTCTGGAATCGAGGTCCATTGCGCCACACCAAGTTGCGTGCGCTGCGCGACGATCTCTCTGCTGCGGAGGTAGGTCTTGACGCGCTCAGGCAGAATTGCCTTGACGTGATCGCGCAGTCTGACGATCGCGCGCAATGATGCGGTCAGCGGAGCATCGGGTGGCGGTGCAGTGTGTGGCCGGAAGACCGGTCTCTCCGCTTCGAGATACTGTACTGGCGTGGGGTAGAGGACGACAACCGATGCACCGAGGTTGCGCATGCGGCTGCGGAAGCTCACGCTGAGCGTCGGCAGTGAGAATCCCGGCAGGGCGGCGTTGAGCACCTGCACGCGGCAGCCTGCGGCCTCAAGGCTGTCCTGCAATTGACGCGGGTACTCCTTTCCCGACGGCTCGTACAATCCAAAGGTCTCTGATGCGCCCAGAACGAGGATCTTCTGAAGCGTTGGGTCGGGTTCCGGGCCACGCAGACCCAGTGAGTTGAACCTGAACTGCCTGTACTGCGCGCCGGCGTTCCCGTGCGCTCCAAGACTGTCGATCGTTATAATGTCCGCGATGGACGACGCATTCGACACGAACGGAGTGCCAAGGCGAACCATCTCGTCCACGCGCGTGCCGACCTCCAGGCCGAGAGCAACCGCCAGCAACGCAGCAATGGCACGCAGTACGCGACGCATGAGTGACGACAGGATGAATAAAGCCAGGCGTACCCGGGCAGATACGCGCGCAACTGCGGAACGGTAACGGGAATCGGATGCTTTTCAATAGCTATGTCTTTCTGTTCCTGTTCCTGCCGTGCACGTACGCCGTCTTCTGGCTGCTGTCGAGCGCCGACGCACGATACAAGTGGCTCGCGATCACCGGCTACGTCTTCTACAGCTACTGGGACTGGCGCTTCTGTTTCCTGATGCTGTTCTCGACAATCGTCAGCTATCTGGCGGGCCTGGGGTTTCTGCGCTGGGACGCTGATGCACGGATCAGAAAATGGTTGATGATCGTCCCGATCACGGTGGATCTCTGCATCCTGGCCTTCTTCAAGTACGCGAACTTCGGACTCGCGATCGTCCGGGACACCTTCGCGGTCGCGGGTGTCACGGTGCACGTACCGCATCTCGGCATCATCCTGCCGATCGGAATCTCGTTCTACACGTTCCATACCATCAGCTACATCGTGGACGCCTATCGTCGCGACATCAAGCCGACGAGGAATTTTTTCGAGTTCGGTGCGTACGTATCGCTCTTCTCTCAACTGGTGGCGGGGCCGATCGTTCGTTTTCGGCAGATCGAAGAAGACCTCGAGCGCATCGCAGCGCATGATCGCCGGTCATTCGTCCGACCAGGTCTGACGCTGCTGCTGATCGGGCTCCTTGAAAAGGTCGGCGTCGCGGATACGATCGCGGCAATCTGCGACCCGTTGCTGTCGGCACCGCACGCGCTGGGTCTGGCGACATCGTGGATCGCGATGGTCGGTTACAGCTTTCAGCTGTATTTCGACTTCAGCGGTTATAGCACGATGGCGGCAGGATTGGGGCTGCTCTTCGGTCTGAGGATCCCGAAGAATTTCAACTCGCCGTATAAGGCACTCGACCCATCCGACTTCTGGCGTCGTTGGCATATATCGCTGTCGACGTGCATGCGCGACTATCTGTACATCCCCTTTGGCGGCAATCGTGGTTCGGAGTGGTTCACGGCACGAAACCTTTTCCTGACGATGCTGATCGGAGGCCTCTGGCACGGCGCCTCGTGGAATTTCATCATCTGGGGTGCGTACCACGGCGCGGTCCTGATTCTCTACAGGCTGAATGCACGTCGCTGGAACGCGTTGCCGGCAGGCGTTCGACAAGCGTCGATGTTTCTGGTCGCGCTCATCGGATGGGTGCCGTTCCGGCTGCCGACAATGACGGACGCTGGCCTGGTCTTCAGCGCGATGCTGGGGCGGCCCGGAACTGCGGCGCTGCCTCGCCTTCTGTCGGTCGTACCGTTTGCGATCGCTGCATGGTGGGCCTTCCGTGGGCCAAATGCGTTCGAGACAGACCTTCGCAAGATCAACGTCCCTCGCGATGTTGTCATGTGGGCGGCAGCAGGCGTGATCCTCGCGCTCATCGCGACCAATCGCGCATCTCCGTTCCTGTACTTCCAGTTCTGACCTCGCGTAAGGAGCGCTGAGTTTTCCAGTCGCCCACTAACCGCAAAAACGACGGCCGGCAGTCTTCAGACTGCCGGCCGTCGTCGTCATTCCCTGCCCGGTTGGTGCCCGACTATTGCCTTGCTGCGTCGGCCGTGGCGCGAAGGAGCGCCTGGCCATCGACGCCGACAAGCGAGCCGCCGTGCGCGGAGAAAGACAACGTCGCACGCAACGTGTAGTCTCCTCCGCCCGAACTCACGAAGTCGCTGAGCGACAGCGACGCCGGGAAGGAGTTACCCGACGGATACATGGTCTGCGCGCGACCGGTGAACACATTGCCTTCCGCCGTCCCACCAGGGGCGTAGGACACCATTGCGGCGGACCCTTCGCCGAGTCGTGCTCCCATGAACCCATACAGCGTCGCCGGGAAGACGTTATTCACGACCGTCAGACGCTTGGTGGGCTGCGGCGTTCCGTCAAGCATGATCGCGTCCGTTCCACCGGTGCCAACGAACGTGTTGCGCTCCAGCGTCATGTCTTCGAGATCACCGATCAGTTGCACCAGACGACCGTTCGCATTCGTCAACGGATCGTGGCCGACATTCAGGAGCAGGTTATTCGCGAACAGGATGCGGCGCGACGGCTCGTTCGGCGTGACACCCGCAATGGTAACGCGGGACAACACATTGATGCCGCTGGTGGAGTTGCGGATGATGTTGTTGCGTACTGTGATGTCCTGAATGGTGGACCACGGCGCATTGCCATCCTGCGACAATGCCTGAAAAACGATCGCGAAACCAACCTGTCCGTCGATCCAGTTGTTCTCGAGAATATTGCCTTCGAACAGCAGGCGCTTGGCGTGCTTCAGTTCGAAGAGGTTCTTGATCAGCCAGCCGGAATTCGCCCACGCCATCGGGCGATACAGATGGTTGCCGCGAATGGTGATGTCCGACGGCGTGACGTTGGCAACCTTCGGATCTCCACCACCGAAGACAACGACTTCGGTTGACGCCTCAAGATGATTGTTGGAGATAAGGAAGGGCCCCATGCCAGTCCAGCCGGCAATTGCCTGCGAATCGAAGCCGTGGCTGTGGCATTCAGCGAGCCATGAATCGATGACGGCCAAACCGTTCCCGTTCAAGCCGACGCAGCGCCGAGTGGACCCCTGCGGTCCGGCGCTCACAAAGATCCGGTCAAGCACGATATCGCTGACGAAATCACTCATCGACGACTCATTGCCTTCGCCGATCCGCACGATTCCGTAGTTCGTCTCGGTTGTGTTGCGCAGGACGGCGGAGATGGCAATCACACGCCAGCCGCGTGCGCCGCTGGCGGTCAAAATCGCCGGACGGGTGTCCGTCGTGATAATGCGGGCAAAGCCGCCGCTTGTTGCCGGCGTCACGCGAACGCCGGCCGCAGGAACAGTCTCGCTGCGGAGCGTGACCGCGGCGCTGCCGCTGTGCTTCGGCAACGTGACGCTCCCAACAAACTCCGCGCTGTTCGGCAGGATGATTTCATCGCCGCCAACCGCAGCGTTGAGCGCGTCCTGCAGCGCCCCAACGTCACCGGCCGGCACGCGGATGCTGCGACCCGTGACGGCAGGCACCGTCACATCAACGGTCGCGGCGGGCAGCATTGGCCTGTTGAATGGCGGGATGGTGCCCGAGGGATCGACGACAGCCGTGGGAACGGGCGCGGTGTTCAGCGCGGTGTCAGGCAGCGAAGCGGCTGCCACGGGCAACCTGGCAACAACGGCCGCGATGATCGTCACCTTCACCGAGTCCAGAAGACCATTCGATGTACGCAGCACGATCTGCGTTTCGCCGGCGCCGCGAATCGTCACCCGTCCGCGTCCGGTATGCAC
>JANMWU010000045.1:0-1566 GCA_031380785.1 Gemmatimonadaceae bacterium | reverse complement strand
CGGCTGGCGACAACTGCGCCGACCAGGTGAATGGCGACTCGTCGCCGCCGATTCCACGCGCAGTGCGCAGTGGCGGGCAGAGGTCGGACGCACCGCGTGGAATTCGCTCGTCATTCGCGGATCAGCCGCCACCCTCAGCGGTGCTGCTCGCGCCACCTCACGCGCAGATCATCGCACTCTTCTGCCACTCGGCGCACCAATTCGCTTTGCCGACGCTGCGCTCACCGGTGTTCAGAATTGGGTTGTGGACCCCGCGGCGACGGTCACAGTGCCGCTGGCAGTGGGAAGTGAAATCGGCTGTCGGGCGATTGCAGGTGCGCGAACCACAGCGCGGGCGCCTTTCGATTCCACCATCCGCACCCTCCGTTTGCCCGTCATCGATCCGGACACACTGCGCGATTCCGTCATCGGAGCATACCGGCTGGCGGGCACGCGCGTGTCGTCTCCGTTACGAGTGAACGGCATGGTCGTGGTCGATACAGAACTCATGGTCGAGGCCGACCTTCGAGTGACGGGAGTGCTCGTTGTCAGTGGCTCCGTGCATCCCCGCGGCGGTCGCATCGTTGTGACCGGCGCGGTGATTTCCGGAGACGCTGGCGGCGCGCCGTCTGGACTCGGTGCGGGTGACCGGGTCCGATACGATGGTTGTGCGATCCGCCGAGCGGTGGAGCTGGTGACAAGTCGTCGCCCGACAGCGACTTGGACAATCCTGAACGTCTTTTGAGACAGGGATGAAGCAGCCGCCACCGTTACCTATTCGCGCGCCATTCGTTCCCTGTGTGCAATTCGACCCACCTGTCGAAGGCTTCGCGGAGCAGCCAGTTCTGCCCCGCAGCCATGCTCACCGACCACCCCGGTGACCCTGTTCGGGTCGCGTCACACCTGGCCCCAAATCCGATGGCGTTTTTCAAGCGACGTAAGGTCACGATCGGGCTCGATATCGGTTCAGGACTCGTCAAGGTCGCCGTGATCGATCATGGCAAGGGCGTGCCCGAACTGCAGCGAGTCGTCATCGAACCGGTCCCCGCCGACGCAATTGTCGAAGGCGAAGTGATGGATCACGCCCTCGTGATCCTCGCCGTGCAAAACGCCCTCGCAGCCGCATCGGCCGAAACCAAAGGCGCTCACATTGTCGCCGCTGTCGGCGGTGGCAATGTCATCGTCCGAAAAGTCGTAATCGACCGCAACAAGATGAGCGAACTGCGAGAGGCCATGCAGTGGGAGGCCGAGCAGATCGTCCCCTTTGATACAAGCTCCATTTCGCTCGACTATCAGGTGCTCGATCCCGAAGGGGAATCCGCCGAGATGTCGGTGCTGCTCGCTGTCGCCAAACGGGATCTCATCGATGCGCGTGTGCAATTGCTGCGCGATGCGGGCGTCGAGCCCAAAGTCGTCGACGTCGAAGCGTTTGCGCTGCACAACGCCTTCGAATTCAATCACCCCGATGCCATGCGTGGCACGGTGGCGCTGGTCAACATCGGCAACGATGTCTGCAACGTCAGCGTGCTCGATGATGGCATCCCGATCCTGACCCGCGACAACACTGTCGGTGTGCGCCGTCTGCGC
>JANMWU010000026.1:0-1895 GCA_031380785.1 Gemmatimonadaceae bacterium | reverse complement strand
GGCTTCCGCGCCTGTAAACGTTGTCGGCCGGAGCTGGCGGACGGCCAGACGCCACTCGAGGTTGTGCCACGACTTGCGCGAAAGGCGGCTGCACACATTTCCGCGGGCGCATTGAACGGCCGCACGGTCGGAGAGCTCGCGTCTGACCTCGGCATGAGCGAACGTCATCTTCGCCGTGCACTCGACCGCGAGATCGGTGCGTCACCAATCGATCTCGCGACGCACCAACGCCTCCAGACCGCAACCGAACTGCTCGCCGCCACCAGTACATCGGTGACGCAAATCGCGTATGTGAGCGGCTTTCAGAGTCTTCGCCGGTTTCACGTGGTGTTCAGGGAGCGGTTCAGGATGTCGCCAGGTGAGTGGCGGCGACGGGCACTGGCTCAGGCGCGCTGCTGATCGCGTTGCAGCAGGGCACGGGCGATCCGCTGGAACGCCCAGGCCGCCCCGCGTGTGTATGTTGTGCTCATGCGTCACGCCGCCCGTTCTCTCACCGCCCTGCTGGGCTTCCTCGCGATGCAGCTCTCGCTGCTCGGGAGTGCGGCGGCGTGCCTGGCGTCGCGCGGCACACCAACCGGTGAGCCTGGCTCGGACAACGCGGCGATGGCAAGCATGCCGGCGACTGCACGCGATGCGGGCGACCAGCACTGCAACACGCCAGTTCGCGACTCACGGACGCCGGTGCCGAGCGAACAGCACTGCGCGCTGATGATCGCCTGTGCAACGTCGCTCGACGCACCGACGGGCATTGCACTCTCCGTCGCGGCAGCCAGCCTGCCGTCGCGCGTGGGCGGCATCAGCGAGCGCACGCCGGCGTCGTTCATCGTCGCCCCCGAACTACCACCCCCAAGAGTCTGAGCGCCGCGGCGCCTCGTGTCGCGTCAGCGCGCCGAGGTTTCTGCTGACCTGACGCGCGCGACCATTCCGGTCGCCGCGCTGGTGTCGTTCGCCGCGTGCCCCACCACCGTGGGTGCGACGTGCGTACGCCATGACTCGGCGTTTCCTGTGACAATCGAACGAATGCTCGCGGTGCATGGCGGCGCAGTGCGCGCGCGCATAACCGGCGTTGTTCTCCTCATGCTCTCGCCAATGGTGCTCGCGGCGCAGTCCGGCGCAGCTGTCACCACACCGATCGACGTCGACTCGGCACTCGCCACCGTGCTTGCGCGAGCGACGCTGGCGACTCCGCGACTACGAGCCACGGCAGCGCGCGTGGCAGCGGCACGCGCGCGCATCGGGCCCGCCGGCAGCCGACCGGATCCGATGCTGATGACGGGACTGCAGAACTTCCCACTCTTCGCGCCGGGCTTCACTGACGGCATGACAATGAAGATGGTCGGCATCTCGCAGACTGTGCTCTTTCCAGGAAAGCTGCGGCTGCGTCGTGATGTGGCGGAGCGCGATGTGGATGCGGTCGTGGCACAGGATCTCGCGGCCCGCGCGGATCTGGTTGCCGCGGTGAAAGCGGCGTGGTACGACCTGGCCTATATCGACGCGGCGCTCGCACTGACGCGGCAGCAACGCGTAACGCTGGACGGTGTTGCCGAGATCGCGCTGGCGCGGTATAACGCCGGCGCCGGTTCACAGGCCGATGTTCTGACGGCGCGCATCGAAGCGGCCAAACTGCTCGACGAGGAAAATGGCCTGAGCGCTCAACGCACATCGACTGTGGCGTTGCTCAACGCGCTCATCGATCGCGCGAGTGACGCGCCGGTCGAACCAGTAGTGGTGTCCGCTCGCGTGCGACGGGCGGCGATAGCTGACTCACTGCAGGCCAGGCCGCCCTCCTTGCCCGCGTTGCAGGACCTTCAGATGCGTGCGATGCAAGGGGGACCGATGCTGATTGGCCATCAACGTGAAATCGATGCGCAAATACGACGCGTCGCCCTCGCCCG
>JANMWU010000015.1:0-2454 GCA_031380785.1 Gemmatimonadaceae bacterium | reverse complement strand
GCACTGGCACTACGACACTTTCCGCACATTCCTCGGCGATGGTCGTGGCGGGGCGAGCTATCTGCAATTTCAGCTTGACGGAAACGGCAAGGTGTCGCGCGTGATGATGAACGGGGATGATGGGTACGTCTTCACGCGCGTTCCTTCGGTGAAGTGATGCGCGGGACGAAGGCTGCCGAACGCGTTGCCTCGCAGAAAGTCACGAAGTACTTCGGATCGTTCAGACGGTCGACAATCGGTGCTGTATGCTCAGGCACATGAGCACGGACGGCCGGGTGCTCTGATCGTCTGGTCAGACGCGGCTCGTGATTGCGAGACGACGGTGCAGCGAAGTCCTGACCGCCGGTGTCGGAGCCGCGTCGAGCGCGAGCGTCCGAAAACGCTGTGACGTCTGCGCATCTCCGCAGCGCCCGTGGAGGTCAGCCAGTACGGCAAACCACATGTACGAGCCGGCAAGCCAGCTCGATTGTTTGGACGAGTTCAGCAACTCGAGCCCCGCCGGAGCACCCTGCCATTCCGCCAGGGCGACCGCGCGGTTGAGCGTGTGAACGGCTGACGGCGCGACCTGCTCCAACAGTGTGTAGCACGCGACCACGCGCTCCCAGCGTGTTTCCGCGAGCGACGGCGCGAGACAGTGCTCCACTGCAACGCCAGCTTCGGCGTGGTAGCGGGAGTACGTGTTGCCCGTCGCAGAACGGGCCAGCCATTGCAGCCCGATCCCGATCGCTGTCGTATCCCATAATGCACGGTCCTGCTCTTCCAGCAGGAGCAGTCCTCCGTTTACGTCCTGCCGCGCCGTTGCTCGCGCCTCATGAAAGTGCATCAGTGCGAGCAGCGCGAAGGTCTCAGGCGTCTGTCCGACCGGGCGCGATGCGAGAACCGTACAGAGTCGAATCGCTTCTGCGCAGAGCTCGCGACGGATTGCGGATTCCGGATGCGACGACAAGTGTCCCTCGGTGAACAACACGTAGAGGACGCGCTGCACTGCAGGAAGCCTCGCCGTGTACTGATGACTCGTGATCTCGTCGGGACGCCACGGCATTTCACGGAGCCGATCGCGAGCACGCGCCAGGCGCTTGTAGACATTCGCCTCGGTCAAGGACAACCGAAATGCGATCTCACGGATGCTAAAGCCGCAGAGTGTTTTCAACGCGAACACGAGCTGTGACTGCGTCGGGATCGCCTCGTCGCAGCACACGAAGAGCATGCGCAGCAGGTCATCGTCCTCATCAGGTTCATCGAGCAATGCTGGCGCGTCGGAGTGCGACCAGCTGCCTTCGGTGACGCTCAGATCAAGCAGGCGATTGCGCCGCGATTGCCGCCGCAACTCGCCCAGCAGCGTATTCTGCGCGACGCGATACACCCATGCTGACGGATTCTCCGGGATACCACCGACGGTCCACGACTCCAGTGCACTCATCAGCGCGCACTGGACGGCGTCCTCCACTGCGCCGAGGTGCTGCGCGCCGATCCGGTGCGTGAGCCTCGCAACTGCGCGAGCGTATTCGCGTCGAAAGAAATGCTCAACGAGCGTTGCTGCGCTCAAGGCGAGCGAATCTCAATGACCTCGACGCCCGAGCTGGTGCTCACGAGACCGGGGCACCCGCGCGCGATCTCGGCCGCCTCGTCCAGAGAGTCAGCCGCCACGATCATGTAGCCGCCGACCAGTTCTTTCACCTCGACGAATGGCCCGTCCGACATGGGTGCCGCCGTGACAAGCTTCCCGACGCCGAGCTTGCCGCCCATGTCAACGAGATTTGCCGCGTACTTCTCCTGCCACGCACGAAACTGATCGTACATCGCCTGCATCTGCGCGGGCGAGGGTTTGACGGACTCGCTGACGGGCAGGCTGCGCTGCATGCAGAGGTACCGTGGCATTCGTTCTCCGTTTGAGGGCTGTCGGTGCGGACGACCGACAGGAGATGACGCGCCGCGAGTCATTTTCTGGACAGGCGCGCGATTCGCATCATAGCGCGGCGCCAGAGTGCTCCGCGCACGTTGACGCTTTTGAGGTTCAGCGCCGCGCGGTGGTCAGTACATGAACGGAGGGCCAGGGATTCGAACCCTGATGTCCTTGCGGACGCCGGTTTTCAAGACCGGTGCAATAGCCATTCTGCCAACCCTCCAGGGCTGCATATTCTGCCGCAATTTCGCCGTTCCGGGGTGATTGCACCATCCCCGGAATGCGCTATGATGTTTCAGTGGACTGCGGTTGACGTTGGGATAGCACCGAAGCGACGGCGGGGACCGTCAGCCAAGGCGAAAACCGCGGCAATACCAGCGGTATTGCGAGGATTTTCAGCGCCGCCGGGCGGGATTCCGCCGTCGCCGAATGCATCCCGAATGTCAACCGCCGTCCACCTGACGCGACGGGCGCGTCCAGACTTCTTCGGGCAGACAGGAGCGGACGTGGACCCCAGGCACCAGCGGCGCGGCAGCGTCACGGACGACAGC
>JANMWU010000012.1:0-8376 GCA_031380785.1 Gemmatimonadaceae bacterium | reverse complement strand
CATGTTGACGATGAAGCCACCCTGTGCCTGCGAGCGCTCACGCATGCCTGTTGCGACTTCCGCCGACTTGTTCTGCCAGTGGTAGTCCTTCGCCGTGGCGCGTTTCGTCAGGCCTTTATGCTTGCCCAATCGCGGAAGGTGCTGCTCGAAGCGAGGCAGGAATCGGGCGATCTCCGCGCTGTGCTGAGCTACGCCGAGCAGATGTTCGACAAGTGTCTGGTTTGGCGCCGCAGTCTTGCGGATGGTGTTGGCCAGCAGCGGATAGTCGGGTGTGCGGCTGACGCGTTCGGCGAGGTCTCCGGAAGAGTCTTCCAAGCTGGAATAGTGATGGTCGGCCAGCATCAGGCTGAGGCGACTCAAGTGCATCACGAAAGGGTTGTTGAGCAGCGATGTTGAACTCGCCGCAGCATTTTCCTTCATTAACCACGCCGACAAGCGTCGCGCCACGCGATTGGTGCGCTGACGCCATGCGGTGGTGGTTACTGGGAGCCCGTGAGAGAATCGCCAGTACGCCTCCAGTTCAATCCGTTTGCTCGGGTCGAAACTGCTTTCATTCCAGGCCGGTTCCATCCGGGTCAACAACCCGGCAAGCGCAGACATCTGAAATTGCGCTTTGTCTGGCAGTTCAGGTAGTCTGTGATGCGCGACGACCAGCCAGGCGAGTGCCAGTGCCAGCGGCGCCTTGACCAACGACGCAAAAGGTGAAGTCAACGGCCCGTCAAGACCATCGCGGCGCAGTTTAGCGAGCCAGCGGGCATCGTCTTCGTCAGTCGGGCTGGCGAGACGGGACAGCCACGTGGCATCATCATCGCTACCCACAAAAGCCTCGAACAACCGCAGCGATACCCATTCGTGGCGTATCAGGTTGCGGCCAACCAATTTGCCAGTGAGTCGATGCTGAAAAGCGTCAATTGCCTTCCCCAAGTCGTGCAGCAGACCGGCCAGATCACTCAGCGCGCAGATAAGCTCGCCGTGCTGCCACGTGTTTTCGTCTTCTTGTCGCAAAATGTTGCGACGCGTGCTGTTGGTGGGCACGGCGCCTTGGTCGTTGAACTGACGGCGGTCGCCAACCACCCAGAGCAACTCCGTCTCGCCCGCGCCCCTGATCCAGTGACAAGCCACGGCGGTGTTCTTGCGAGCCGTCTTGCGTAGCAGGCGGTGGAGCGTCTCCAGTCCGATCCGTGTGATGGGGGTGTGCCACGTGCGATCGCCGCGACGCTCGGCGAACTGGTCCAGGACGCGGCGGGTTTCGGTCAGCGCCCGTTTGTTGCACTGCGAGACCAACAGCACGTTCATGCGTCTTCTCGAGCTGACGCCTTGACGCCAGCGGCGGCCTGCGCCTGCCGCCCGAACGACTCAGCGGTGGCCTTGACGGTATCGATCATGAAGTCCAGAGCGTCGCTTTGCGTCAGCGTGTCCACGCAGGCTTGCCGGAACTCCTGTTCAGTGTGCCCGCACACTGCAGAGACAAACGCCTGAGGCAAGATGATGGCGTCCTTTACCAGGTCAGCCACGTCGAATACGAGTCCACCCCGGCGGGTCTTGCCGTGCAAAACAGCCAGGCCGTGAGGAATGCCCAACACCCACGTGGCGGTAGCGGCCAAGCCGTACGCCAGATAGTTGCCATGGTCGAGGAACTGGTTGGCGGTGTCGTGGCCTTCGCCGCGCTTGACTCGCGTGAATTCGCCGTACGTTGTTGCTCGCGCCGCGATACGGTACAACTGCTTCGTCAGGCGCGCCTCGACTGTCAGTAAGCTGGTGGAGTCGATGGCTGTGTCCACGTGTGACGACGCGGTGCTCAGTGCCCTTTCAAGCTCCGGCAAATCGGGCTGAAACCGCCCGTCTTCGCGCTGCGGGTCGGCGCACCAGTGCCGGCGCAGCCGGGCCAGCCGGGATTGTTGAAAGGACTTGGCGGCGCCCAGCCGCAGTGTGTCGTCGAACCAGAAACGGACCCAATGCTGCAAGTATTCGGTGGGACGGTATTCGCTCTGCCCCGGCATCCAAGCCACCTCCAGCACATGCTCGTTGCCGGCGAACAGCGGCGTCCCCCCGCCGCCACAAAAGCCCAACATCACGCCCGCCTTGGCGAGTTCGCGCACGGCGGCTTGAGTGATTGACGTGCCTGTGCCCAGCAGCACGGTAGTGGTGTTGGCGATTGGGATGTTCCAGTAAAGCGATTGCTTCGCCTTATCGGTGACGTATTCGACCCGGCCGCCGTTCACCAAAACTCTGCAGTGTTCCAAGTAGTAAATATTGGCTCGCTTGGAATGCAGGATGGTCTTCAGGTCGCTCGCCGCAATGGAGTCCATGCGATTTTGTCGAAGAGGTTCTGCGTTACTGCTCAGCACGGCGACCAACTGCCAGAGCCATGTTCGTGGCCTACGTTGATCGAGTCCGCGTTTGGGTTGTCCGGCGTGTTCGGATTGGGCACGTGCTGACGTTGGGTGCGCGGAGGGAATCGGTGCGCCGAACGGACAACCATGGACAGGCGTCGCATGGGTGCAAGATACTCGCGCGCATCGACTCACGGCTGCGCTGTGCGCTACCCGTTGAATGGCGTGCGGGGTCGCGTGTGGCAACTACCATCACTCACCGATCGCGATTCCGAGATCGTACCACGACGTCGCGAACTTCGAGCCGAGAACGTTCGACACAATCGGCGGACGAATTGGCTGCAACCACGAAAACCAGAAAAGTTGTTCACCTTGGCGTCGCCGTAGAGTCAGTAGTTTGATGACGATGTAGTCCCAAGTGCTTGAATTCAACGCGGGTCAGCAACGCGAACCGCAAGCGCCGTCGATTCACCCAGCCTCCGCGATCCGACCCGCCAGCGCCTGCAGCGGAATCGCCGTGATGCCACCACCCGCCGGCCACTCGCCACTCCCACCGTGCACGATGAAGATCTCTTTCGGCTGCAGCACGTCTGTCGCGAGCCGAAGCCCACGCGACGGTGCTGGCGCGGAACTCCGCTTCACTTCAATCGCCACTGCAACCGCACCTCCCCGCTCCAATACAAGATCGACTTCGGCGCCGTCCGCTGTGCGAAAAAATGTTGGCGTGTACCGATCGCCAGCTGCAGCAATCAAAGACTCGATTGCCAGCCCCTCCCACGACGCGCCAGCCACCGCGTGCCCCGTAAGGTCGTGCAATGTTTCGAGATCGAGCAAGGCGTGCACAAGGCCGGAATCGCGCACATAGAGCTTCGGCGAACGCACCAATCGCTTCCGGGCATTGCCACTCCACGGCTGAAGCCTTCGCACCAGCAACAGATCAACGAGGAGGTCGACATATCGCCCCACCGCCGATGCTGAAACGCCGAGTGCCGACGCGAGCTGCGACTGGTTCAGCAACGAACCCTGACCATGCGCCAGCATACGCCAGCAGCGCTCGATCGCTGCCGACGGCAATCGCGGCGCGAACATCGGGACTTCGCGCTCGAGATACGCGCGCACGAAGTCGCGCCGCCAGGTGAGACTGGCGCCGTCGCCATCCGCGAGCAGGCTTTCAGGAAAACCGCCCTGACCCACAGCGTTTCAACCGACCGGGTGCTTGTGTGTTCGTCGTGCGCGGGCAATTCACCCGCATCGATGCCGGCGAGTTCGATGTACGATGTCCGCCCCGCCAGCGATTCGCTCGACTGCCGCATGAGATCGAGTGAAGCTGTGCCAAGCAGCAGGAATTGACCGAAGCGGTCACCGGCGCGACGACGATCATCTATCAATCCCCGAAGGATCGGAAAGAGCCCGGGGGCGCGGTGGATCTCATCGATGACCACCAGTTTTCCGCGCTGCGCGCCCAGGAACTGCTCCGGGTCCGTCAGTCGCCGCTGGTCTGCGGCTGACTCGAGGTCGAGGTAGATCGCGTCTGCCCCTGCGTCGTCCGCGAGCGACCGCGCCAGCGTCGTTTTCCCGACCTGCCTCGGCCCGAGCAGCACTACACTTGCGCTCGTGCGCAGCCGATCCGCAACCAGAGCCTGCGCGCGACGGTAAATCATGGCGGAATCTCGACGAACACCGTAAATCGAACACCTGACGTTCAATTTACGGTGTTCACGAGGCTACACAATGCCAATACGCCCCCGATCGTGCCAGATCCGGAGAAGTGGTGTTCCTGTCCGGCGTATTCAATGAGCGCATGACGCGTGTGCAGCGTCTGAAGCAGATCGTCCACGTCGCGCGCCTGCGTGACCGACATCACGTCGTCACTGGCGACGTGTTGCAGCAGTGTCGGCGGCAGATGTGTCACATGCCCGCGCAACGCATCGAAGAAGCCGCCCGAACGCCCAAAATGACGGCGATGGCGCGCACGCGATCATCCACGGCAGCCACCGCCAGCGCCATGAATCCGCCGAGCGACACGCCCAACACGCCGATCTGCGCCCGCCGCACTGCCGAATCGCGTTCTGCGAAGGTGATTGCGTCCTGCAGTGTCGCGGTCCACACCGGGAACTTCGCGTCCTCTTCCGCAGCATCCGTATGGGTATCGCCCGTGCGGTCGAAGTAGTGAACCACGTAGGCGACCAGGCCGGCACGTGCCAGTGCGCGCGCGTAGTCCCGCATGCCGTCGCCCGCCCACATGCGCAGGCCCGCCGATGAGTGGAGCACCAGCACGCCAGCATGCCGTCCACGGCCCGCAGGTGCAAAGCGCTCGACGCCAATGCGTCTGCCGGCGCTCACGAATGCCGTATCCGACTCGACGACCACACCCGGCGAGGTCACGGTCGCGCTGGGAACTGTGCGACACCCGGCCAGCAGCGTAGCCATCACACGCAGGGCGCTCCCCACCACACTGCGATGCATCGGCACGATTGTCGCTCGGTGACGGCGGAAGGCGGCTGGTCTGCGCACGGGCGTCGTTGCCACAGACGCGTGATGCGGCACCGCGCTTACTCCGCATACAGCCTGCGGTCGTCGCCCGTTGGCAGTCAGCCGCGCAACGCGGGTCAGCCGGATCGGGACGCGCGAACCTTGCGGGCGTCGCGACTTGTTCGCGCGGCGCACGACGACGTATGCTCCGCCGACAGCTCCTGTCCCAACCTGGGAACACTCCCCAGGCTATGCCGGCACGTCGATGCGCGGCACAGGATGCTGGCATGTTACGCGACCGTTCCCGCGCGTTTCAACCACAATTGCACCGAATAGCGGAGGTACTGGATCCTGTATCGGACTTGCTTCCTCGAACAGACAGTTAGAGTACCCTTTGCCGGGGAACCCCAACGCAATCCTTCCGCCTACTCTGGCGCTGCCACATGAACGACCGACTGCGGTACGAACTGCGCGGCCTCGCCTACTGGGTCGAGTGTGCGAATCCCTTCCGTCGCACCGTAACGGCGCGTCACCTGCCGCTCGGGTTGCGCGTCGACGGATACAAGCGCGATGCGGTCGGACGCGGTCTCTATCGCCGCGGGATCCATGAGCCAACGCTGACTGGATATATCCTCGGGAACTACACGGCAGGCGACAGCTTTCTCGACGTCGGCGCAAACATCGGGTACTTCTCCTGTCTGTTCGGCAAACTGGCCGGCTCACGAGGCACCGTTGTCGCAATCGAACCCGAGCCGCAGAACAGCGAGTTGCTGCGACAAAACATTGAACAGAATTCCCTGGCGAATGTAATCGTGCATTCCTGCGCGATCGGCGCGCAAGATGGTACGGCGCCAATGGGTATCTACAAGGCAGCCAATCGCGGCCGTCATTCATTGGTCGATACCGCCAACTATCGCACGACAATCGACGTACCCGTGCGCCGTCTCGATGATGTCGTGCGTAGCGCCAACGTCTCCTCATGGGCGCTGCTCAAGATGGACGTTGAGGGTTACGAACCGTTTGTCTTGCAAGGCGCCGCAGAAACACTGTCACGCACTGAGTCACTCGTGCTCGAGTACGCACCGGACGATTGGCGGAAGGCGGGCACCGAACCAGCCGCACTCTTCGAGCAGCTCGCGCTGCACTTCGTGCATATTCAGCGCTTTGAAGGCGACACAGTCGTGGAGACGACCGCCGCCGAGTGCCTGCGTTCCGAGTTGAAGCGGGAATTGCTGTTCCGCCGCTGACCCGCGCGACGGCAGCGCGCGGACCGCTAGACGAGAGCGCAACACGCGGACACCAGGCGTATCAGCCGGCTTCTGAAACACTGCCACACCCGGTGCAGAGAAGAGTCCAGTACTTAGCGCTTCGTGTTGAGCATCACTGGAGCAAGTGGACGTGTGGTGCCGACGAGCCGCAGGGACGGTCTTTCGGTGACTTCTGGGTCGAAACCGGGTCCGAGCGCCCATCCGTTGTGCACGATCCACACACTGGTCGATCCCATCATCGTGGCGCTGCCGCTGCGAATTGCCTAGCGGAATGCGCGACTGTGCCCTCCGTCGACTCCGCCCGGGCGCCTCATGCGGGCGCCGCTGCCAGATCCCTATGCCTTTCGTGCATGTCACAGATTTGCCCGTGGTGCTTAAGGTCAGATGCGACGGCGGCTTTCATGTTACTGGGCGAGCCAGCTGAAACGATTGCATCGAACACGTCGACCGCAACTACCGAAACGAACCGATCGACGCCGGGGCGTAGGGAATCTCGAGGACGAAAGCGCACTGAGCGGCGGCTGGCAGCGGCGCTAAAACACCGACTGCAACTATCAGGCGATCGGCCTGGTCCCACTGCTCATCGTCCTGCCGAGAGCGAGCACGGCAATGCGCCTGCCTCGGTTCCCACGGGCGCTTGACGTGATATTGCGCGCTATGGTATTAATAGAGGGGTCGTAAAGAACCCTCGACTCGCCTTGGCCTGCTTCGGCGACGGTGCTGTCATTGACCTTGCGTGAGTTCAAACAGGGTTTTGGAGCGAACTTAGTGCTCTCGAAAACGCGCGCGCCCTTCAACGCCATCTGGCTGAGCAAGTCTGTGAATCGCAGACCGTTTGAGCCGTTCATGAGCATTGTATCCCGGAGCCAACACGGGTGGGTTGCTGTCTTCTGTTGCTTCGGCATTGCGTCGTGCGCCGCGGACTTCGCATCACGTCCAACGCGTGTGCGAGTCGATTCTGCATGGGTAAGTACGGCAGTGTTCGCTGCTCTTGATCCAACGTCGCGCACCTTTCGACCTGCTTCTCCGACCGCCGCATACATGACTCGCGCACACGCAGAGTCGCTGGCCACGGCTATTGCGCACATGATCGCTCAGGCCCGTGTTCAAACCGACGAGTGACGCTCTCACGGCACAGCGAGGGCGCAACATTGCGTTTGCACGGCTCGGTGTCTGTTGGTCTACAGTTTTCGCGCAGGCACCATTTGCCTCAATTCCGCCAAGCGTTCCCGGCGCGCTGCGACGGGCGTACTCATCCGCGTGGTCGATCGCCCTGTGCGAGCCTGGAGTCGCGGATGCACAACTAAATATCGGGCTCCCTGATGCACCTTCCGACCTGCCGCTGGATGGAGACTCAATCAGAATTTCTTCGCTTCGAGTTTACGGCGGAGGCGTGGACTTCGTTGCCTCCGGGCTGAATCCGCAACTGTTCGAATTCGGTACGGCCCTGACTCCTGAAGAAGCAGTCCGTGCCACGTTTCTTGCCACGAAACGCCAAATCACCGAAGTTCCGAAGGCGGTAATCTATTTTGGCGAGGAAGCGCAGGCATTCGTGCTGCCACTCTGCGCTGCGTGGCGTATTCAACTTGATTCTCCGATCAGAGTGCGGGGCATTGGCACTCGGAGCGAACGCGACGTTGCTGAGCTGTACGTGCGAAGATCGCCAAACTGTGTATCCCGCTCAATTGAGTTTTTCACTCCGAGGGAACCGCTCAAAACAGCTTACTGGATCCTAGTGCCGCGCGACACCACTCTTACTGTTGATTCATTGTTCAACGTAAGAGACAGCGTCGCACTTCAGCTTAACGCACCGCTGGCGTTGCAACAGGTCGAAATAGTCCGCTAGTACAACTCGGCAGGCGTGGCGCGCGTCTTTCGGTGTCCATGTCGACTGCAATGTTCGGAAAGATTGCGTCGCTTACCCAGCCTGATCATTCCGCGGCAGCAACGCAACTTCACCGCACTCGATCGCTTCCAGAAACGCGCGCACGCAATCGTCGTCGAACTGCGTCCCTGCGCAGCGTCGCAATTCCTTCAGCGCCTCCGGCAGCAACTTTCCACCGTCATCGCGATATCTCCGTCCGCTGGTCATCGCATCAAAGCTGTCAGCCACCGACACGATGCGCGCTTCCAGCGGAATATCCTGACCCATCCGACCATCCGGCAGACCATTGCCATCCATCCGCTCATGATGGTAGCGCACGATGTTGAGGAGTTCGGGCTGATCCATCACCATTGCCGAGAGAATGCGCCAGCCGACGGTCATGTGCGTCATGACGTGCGCATACTCCTCCGACGACAGT
>JANMWU010000009.1:0-13671 GCA_031380785.1 Gemmatimonadaceae bacterium | reverse complement strand
CCTGTCGTCTTGTCGAAATCGCGGCCAGTGGCGATGCGCTTGCCGCCGACCGAGAGCAGCTTCGCTTCGAACTGTGCATCGAGATGCGCCAGCTGTGCAACGAGATCCCACCACGTTCCACTGCGGAACGCTCGACGTTCGCGCTCACGCACGACCACGAGGCGCACAGCCACGCTCTGCACACGTCCGGCCGAGAGTCGCGGCGCGACCGTGGTCCAGAGCAGCGGCGACACGGTGTAGCCGGTGAGACGATCGATGATGCGTCGCGCTTCCTGCGCCTTGACGAGGTTCTCGTCGACGTCGCGGAATTCTTCCAGCGCGGTGCGGATGGCGCGCTCGGTGATTTCATGGAACACCATGCGGCGCACCGGCACCTTGGGCTTCAGCTCCTGCAGCAGATGCCAGGAGATGCTTTCGCCCTCACGATCTTCGTCGGTCGCGAGAATAAGCTCGTCGGCGTCCTTGAGCGCGGCACGCAACTCGGCCAACACCTTTCGCGACCCGCCGGGCACGACATACAAAGGTGCGAAGTCGTTGTCGACATCCACACCGATGCGAGCCCAGGCGTCCTTCTTGTATTTCTCGGGAATTTCGCTGGCGTTCTGCGGCAGATCGCGCACGTGCCCAACCGACGCCAGAACCTTGTAGCCTGGCGGAAGAAAGCGGCTGATGGTGCGCGCCTTGGTCGGCGATTCCACGATCACCAGCGAGCGTCCAGCGCCAGTGGAAGGAGCGGAGTTGCCACCGGCAGACGCGCGCCGGGTGACGGGTTTTGCGGCCGTCTTTTTCGCCGCGGTCTTGCGGGCGGTGGGCTTCGAGGTCGAACCAGCCATCAGGATCAGTGCAATATCAGAAATGTGGCGAGCGTCATACCGACGCTCGCACGAGCAGTCAGTGGACAGTCATTGGCTCCGGACCGGAGCCGTGGTCATCCAACCCGGCGCCTTCCAGCAACGTGCGAACATCCTCCAGACCAATCCGCCCGTCGATGTGCGCGAGGGCGCGATCAATCACCTGCTCCAACTCGGCCGGACTGAGAAAACCCGCACCGGTGAGTGACAACAGATGCCCCCACGCTTCCATCGAGAAACGACCGCGTTCATGCGGACCCAGCACCCGGAAACTCATCAGGACTTCTCCAGTCATCACGCCCGCGCCCGCCAACCCCCCATCGGGATCAGCCGGTGCGGCATACTATAACGTCATACGACGGGCCACCCCCCCGGGCGAAACCGGGCGACAGGCTCCCGTTCGTTACCCCGAAGTCACAGGGAGGGCAATCCTAGCCCGGCGCGCTGACCGGGGCAAGCGCCGCTATGGCATCCACAACCCCTTGCCAGTCAAGAACTTGGGTGTCGATTACGGCGTCTGCGGCGGCATAGCGGGCGGCGCGGCGCTGCAGTAGTTGCGTGAGTTTTTCGACCGGATCGCCAGCGGAGAGCAAAGGTCGCAGCCGCGCACGCGGACCCATTCGCGCGGCAGCCGCGAAGGGTGAGACCTGCAGCCAGATGATCACGGCGGCCGGTTTGACAAGGGCGACGTTGGCCGGATCCATCATCCAACCGCCGCCGGGCGCCACAACACTTGGCGGCTCGATGGCAAGCGCGGCGGTGGCTTTTCGTTCGAACTCCCTGAACCCCGCTTCGCCGTCCTCGCGGAAAATCTTCGGTACCGATCGACCGGCGAGATGCGCGATCCGCCGATCCAGATCGATGAACGGCCGCTGCAACTGCTTCGCGGCCCGACGACCGTGAGTGGATTTTCCGGCGCCAGGCAGCCCGATCAGGATCAGGTGCGCCGGACCCGCCAACCCGGAGTCGCTCACCGCAGGCGCTGCGCGATGTGCGCCAGATAGCTGTCGTAGTTCCGCCTCATCTCCACCAGCGAATCGCCGCCGAACTTCTCCAGCATCGCGTCAGCCATCACCAGCATCAGCATCGCTTCCGCAATAACACCCATCGCGGGCACGGCCGTGACATCGCTGCGCTCGACAACGGCCTGTGCTACTTCGGATGTTGTGGAATCGATAGTCTGCAACGGCTTCATCAAGGTCGAGATGGGCTTCATCGCGACGCGCACAACAACGGGCTCGCCATTGGTCATGCCGCCGTCCAGTCCACCGGCGCGATTGGTTGTGCGCCGCACATTGCCTGCAATCGCACGCCCAGGCTGCATCACGATCTCGTCGTGGACTTCGGCGCCGGTTTTGCGAGCGGAGTCAAAGCCGATACCGATCTCCACGCCTTTCACCGCAGGAATAGAAAGCATCGCCTGACCGATGCGACCATCGAGCTTGCGGTCCCAGCTCACATGCGAGCCAAGTCCGACGGGGAGACCGCGGGCGACAACTTCGCAGATTCCGCCAAGCGTGTTGCCATCGGCCTTCGCGGCATCGATCAGCGCAACGATGCGCGCTTCAGATTCACGATCGAGCGTGCGCACAAGGCTGGCGTCGGATGCCGCGTTCAGATCGTCGGGCAGCTCGACTGCAGCTGCGTCAATACCACCGAGAGAAACAAGATGACTGCCGACGGTGACGTCGAACGCCTTCAGCAGCGCACGCGCAATCGCCGCGCCGGCCACACGTGCCGTCGTCTCGCGCGCGCTCGCGCGTTCGAGAATGTCACGGGCATCGTCGCGATCGTACTTCAGGATGCCGGTCAGGTCCGCATGACCAGGACGTGGTCGCGTCACGGAACGCTTACGCAGACCATCCGCATCTTCGTCGCGCGGTGCGGGGTCCATGATTTCGATCCAGTTCTTCCAGTCCTTGTTGCGGATCAGCATCGCGATCGGTGAGCCGAGTGTTTCACCAGCGCGCACGCCGCTCAGGAATTCGATCTCGTCGCGCTCGATCTGCATGCGCCGTCCGCGTCCGTATCCCTGCTGGCGGCGAAAGAGATCGGCGTTGATGTCGGCGGCGCTGAGTGGCACACCGGCGGGCATGCCTTCGAGGGTGCAGACGAGTGCGGGGCCGTGTGATTCGCCGGCGGTGGTGAGGCGGAGGAGGCGGAGCATGGTGCGGGGAATCTACGTCGGGTGGCCAAGAGGCCCGCGCGACATGTCTGCAATACACCACGGGCGGTCAAGCCACCTCCTGCTCATCACGCCGTATCGGTGCGCGGGCTACAATTCATGAGCGAGACTCCATCGGACGGCTCGGGCCTGCTCAGAGGCGACGTTCGCCGCGCGAGAGGTGCACGATGAGGCGGGGTGACGCACCTCTGCCGTCTTGCGACAGATTCCGGAATCAAGTTGGCGCGGGGCTCGCGCAATCCCGCCCTTGAACCACCATCCGAACCAACCGTCCGCGAATGACCACCTCAGAAAGCGTCCTGGAACACGAGCTGATCACCAGGCTGCAGGCACTGAAGTACAGTTATCGCGCCGACATCCGTGACCGCGCCGCGCTGGAAGCGAACTTTCGCGACAAGTTTCAGGCGCTCAATCGTGTGCAGCTCACCGACGCCGAGTTTCAGCGGCTGCTCGACGAGATCATCACCCAGGATGTCTTTGCGGCAGCCCAGACGCTTCGCAGCCGTAACAGCTTCACGCGCGAGGATGGCACACCGCTCAACTACACGCTGGTCAACATCGACGACTGGTGCAAGAACACCTTCGAAGTCGTCAACCAGTTGCGGATCAACACTGACAACAGCCACCATCGCTACGACGTCGTCCTGCTCATCAATGGCGTGCCGGTGGTGCAGATCGAGCTGAAGACGCTCGGCATCAACCCACGGCGCGCCATCGAGCAGATCGTGGAGTACAAGCACGATCCCGGCAACGGCTTCACGCGCACGCTGCTCTGCTTCATGCAGGTGTTCGTGGTCAGCAACCGTGACTCGACCTACTACTTCGCCAACAACAACGCCCGGCACTTCAGCTTCAATGCCGACGAACGGTATCTGCCCATCTACCAGTTCGCCGATCCGGAGAACGCGAAGATCACGGGCCTGGAAGTATTTGCCGACGCTTTCCTGGCCAAATGCACGCTCGGCCAGATGATCAGCCGCTACATGGTGCTGGTTGCCAGCGAGCAGAAGCTGCTCATGATGCGCCCGTACCAGATCTACGCTGTAAAGAACATCATCACGTGCATCGATGAACACCGGGGCAACGGCTACATCTGGCATACCACCGGGAGCGGCAAGACCCTCACGAGCTTCAAGGCGGCCACGCTTCTCAAGGCCAACCCGGCGGTGGACAAGGTGTTGTTCGTGGTGGATCGGAAAGACCTCGATCGGCAGACGCGCGAGGAGTTCAACCGTTTTCAGGACGGGTGCGTCGAGAGCAACACGAACACCGCTACACTGGTTCGTCGCCTGCTCTCGGATGACTTCGCCGACAAGGTCATCGTGTGCACTATCCAGAAGCTTGGCCTGGCACTGGACGAGAACAGTGTGCGGAACCGCGGCCGTGAGAGCCGCGGAGCGACCAGCTATTCAACGCAGCTCGAAGTGCAGAAGTACAAGCGCATCGTCTTCATCTTCGATGAGTGCCACCGGTCGCAATTCGGCGACAATCGTGAAGCGATTGAGGAGTTCTTTCCAAACGCGCAGCTCTTCGGCTTCACCGGTACGCCGATTTTCGAGCAGAACGCGACCCAGAAGCGCATCGTCGGGGAAGCACAGACACTGGTGACCACCGAGGATGTGTTCCAGCAGCGACTGCACACGTACACCATCACGAATGCCATCGAGGACCGCAACGTGCTGCGGTTCCACGTGGACTACTTCAAGCCCGATGGAAGCAGCGTACCGAAGCCGGGCGACATCGTGGCCAAGCGTGCGATCGTGGAGGCCATTCTCGACAAGCATGCTGCGGCCTCGGGCGGACGCCGGTTTAATGCACTCTTTGCGACGGCGTCAATCAACGATGCGATCGAGTACTCCCAGCTGTTCGCAGCGTCGCAGAAAGAACTAGCGGAGAGTGATCCGGAATTCGTACCGCTCAATATCGCGGCCGTCTTTTCGCCGCCCGGTGATGTAAGTGCGGATGTGCGGCAGATACAGGAAGATCTGCCGCAGGAGCAGGAAGACAACAGACACGATCCGGCTGGCAAGAAGCAGGCGTTGACGGCCATCATCAGGGACTACAACACCCGCTTCGGGACGAACCACCGCATCGACGAGTTCGATCTCTACTACCAGGATGTGCAGCAGCGCATCAAGGATCAGCAGTTTCTGAACGCCGACCTGCCGAAGAAGGGCCGTGAGAAGATCGACATCACCATCGTGGTGGACATGCTGCTGACCGGCTTCGACAGCAAGTACCTGAACACACTCTACGTTGACAAGAACCTCAGGCATCATGGGTTGATTCAGGCCTTCAGCCGCACCAACCGGGTGCTGAACGACACCAAGCCGTACGGCCACATTCTGGATTTCCGCGGGCAGCAGGACGCGGTGGATACGGCCATCGCACTGTTCTCCGGCGTAACGGCGGACAAGGCGCGCGAGATCTGGCTGGTGGACAGGGCGCCGGTGGTGATCGACAAGCTGCGCGAAGCCACGCACTCGCTCCAGAGTTTCATGGAGTCGCAGGGGCTATCGGGCGCGCCGCACGAGGTAGCAAACCTGCACGGTGATGCGGCACGCGTGGCGTTCGTGGAGAAGTTCAAGCAGGTGCAGAAGCTGCAAACGCAGCTCGACCAGTACACCGACCTCACGGCCGAGCAGAAGGCGGACATCGCGGCGATTCTGCCGAAAGACGATCTCACCGCCTTTCGCGGGCAGTATCTGGAAACCGCCCAGCGGCTGCGCGCGCAGCAGGTCACGCCCGGTGGTGAGACGCGCGAGCCGATCGACCAGATCGATTTCGAGTTCGTGCTTTTCGCCTCGGCGACGATCGACTACGACTACATCATGAAGCTCATCACCGACTACTCGGCGCGGACGCCGGGTAAAACGACGATGAGTCGGGAGCAGTTGATCGGGTTGATCGCGGCGGATTCGAAGTTCATGGACGAGCGGGAGGATATCACGGAGTTTGTGATGAGCCTGAAGGCGGGGCAGGGGTTGGATGAGTCGGCGATTCGGAAGGGGTATGAGGAGTTCAAGGCGGTGAAGGCGGCGAGTGAACTGGCCGGGCTTGCGCATGCGCACGGGTTGTCTGCGGAGGTGTTGCAGCGGTTCGTGGATGCGATTCTGGCGCGCCGGATTTTTGATGGGGAGCAGCTGACGGAGTTGCTGGCGCCGATGGAGTTGGGGTGGAAAGCGCGGGCGCAGAGGGAGATTGCACTGATGGCAGATCTGGTGCCACTGCTTAAGAAGCGTGCGGCTGGGCGCGACATTTCCGGCCTTCAGTCTTACGAGGATTGACGCGTGGCGAAGAAGAGCAACTCGGCGGCGGAAGCGAGGTTGCGGTTCCCGGGGTTCGTTGGTCACACGCTACAAGAAATGCGGCTCAGTGACGTGACAGCTGAGAGCGCGATTCGCAATGGCGATGTGCTTTCGGCCACATCGGTCATGGGTGTATCAAAGGTGGACGGCATCGTTCCTATGGAGGAACGCATTATTGCGTCCGACATTGCGCGATACAAAGTAGTCCGGAAGGATTGGTTCGCATACAACCCAATGCGACTAAACATCGGCTCCATCGCGCGATGGCGAGGCGAAGCCGACATCCTCGTTAGTCCCGACTACGTCGTGTTTCGGAGTGCCTAATCAATTTGGCCGCTGGAATTGAACCGGACTATCTGGATCATTTCCGACGATCGCCTTTGTGGGACGCCTTCGTGAAGGAAGGCGGCGACGGTGGTGTCCGAATTCGGATCTACTTTAAGGACCTTGCTCGTTTCGGGTTGGTGCTTCCTCCGCGCGCCGAGCAACAGAAGATCGCCGACTGCCTGACGTCGCTGGATGAAGTGATTGCCGCGTTGGGTCGGAAGGTGGAGGCGTTGAAGACCTACAAGCGCGGCCTGATGCAGCAGCTTTTCCCTCGCAAAGGCGAAACGATCCCGCGCCTCCGGTTCCCAGAGTTCCGCAATAGCGAGAATTGGAGGGAAGCAAAGGCTGGTACTGTATTCAAGAACCGCACCGAACGAGGCGAGCGCACACTTCCCATTTACTCCGTAACAATGACAGACGGGCTCGTGAACCGCGCGTCGTTGGATCGCCGAGTCGATGATCTTGCGGATGCGCGGGCGAACAAGAGGGCACATACGAACGACATCGTCTACGACACGATGCGTATGTGGCAGGGAGCGTGCGGCGTCGCGGAAGAAGAGTGTATGCTCAGCCCGGCCTACGTCGTGCTAGTGCCGCAGTCTGGTGTAGACTCGGCGTTCTTCGGCTATCTCTTCAAGTTGCCGGACATGCTTCGGCTGTTCACGGCGCATTCCCGGGGCCTCACTGAGGACAGGCTGCGCTTGTATTTTGACGACTTCAGCAACGTCCCCCTGGTGAAGCCCGCGCTTCGTGAGCAGCGGCGAATTGCCGGTTGCCTAGCTGCACTCGATACAAGTATCAGGATTGCAGCCGAGCGTCTTAGCGTGTTGAAAAGTCACAAGCACGCCCTCATGCAACAGCTCTTCCCGTCGCCGGTCTCCGCCGCCGCATGACCGACCTGATCCTCTACACCACCGACGACGGCCGCAGCCAGATCCGCCTGCGCACCGACCAGCAAACGGTTTGGCTGACCCAGCTCGAAATCGCCGAGCTCTTCGACGCCACGAAGCAAAACATCTCGCTGCACCTGAAAAACATCTTCGAAGACGGGGAACTGGACCGGGCGGCAACTGTCAAGGAATCCTTGACAGTTCAAACCGAAGGCGATCGGCAGGTGCAGCGCCCGGTCACGCTCTACAACCTCGACGCCATTCTCGCCGTCGGCTATCGCGTCCGCTCCCCTCGCGGATCCCAGTTCCGCCGCTGGGCGTCCACCGTCCTCACGGAGTTCCTCCGCAAGGGCTTCGTCATGGACGACGAGCGGCTCAAGAATCCCGACGGCCGCCCGGACTACTTCGACGAGATGCTGGAACGCATCCGGGACATTCGTGCCTCGGAAAAGCGCTTCTATCAGAAGGTCCGTGACCTGTTCGCCCTCGCCATTGACTACGACAAGACCGACGAGGCTACGCAAACGTTCTTCGCCACCACGCAGAACCTGCTGCTGTACGCCGTGACGCAGCAAACGGCGGCGGAACTCATCACCGCGCGCGCCAATCCCGAAGATCCCCACTTCGGGCTGCGGCACTGGAAGGGCGCCATCGTGCGCAAGCAGGACATTCTGGTGGCGAAGAACTATCTCACCGAAGACGAGATCGACACGCTCAATCGGCTGGTGGTCATCTTCCTTGAAACGGCAGAATTGCGCACCAAAAATCGCGCGTCAATTCACATGAGCTTCTGGCGCCAGAATGTGGATCAGATTCTCGGCACCAACGGCTTTCCGGTGCTCGCGCATGCGGGCTCGGTGAGCCATGAACGCATGGAACGCACGACGAGCGCGCGTTACGTGGATTACGATCAGCGCCGCAAGCAGCTCGATGCGCGGCAGGCCGACGCTCAGGACGACGCCGAGCTCAAGGCATTGGAGCAGACCATCAAGCGACGCACGAAGTCATGACCGACCAGGACCAAAAGCAACTCGGCCGCACTCTGTGGAACATCGCCGACCAATTGCGCGGGGCCATGAACGCGGACGATTTCCGCGACTACATGTTGTCGTTCCTGTTTTTGCGTTACCTCTCGGACAATTACGAGCAGGCCGCGAAGAAAGAGCTGGGCAAAGACTACCCCAAAACAGATGCCTCCGCCGTAACCGGCGATGCCAAGCCGCCGCTGGCACTGTGGTACGCCAGGAATGTCGCCGACGTGGCCGCCTTTGAGCAGCAGATGCGGCGCAAGGTGCACTACGTCGTCAAGCCGGACTACCTGTGGGGCAGCATCGTTCACCTGGCGAAGACGCAGAGCGACGACCTGCTCAACACACTACAGAAGGGCTTCAAGTACATCGAGGAAGAGTCGTTTCAAAGCAACTTCCAGGGACTGTTCTCGGAGATCAACCACGCCTCCGACAAGCTTGGCCGCACCTACAAAGAGCGGAACGCCAAGCTCTGCTCCATCATCTCGGAACTGGCGCGCGGGATGTCGAACTTCTCCACCGACGCCGACACGCTGGGCGATGCCAACGAATATCTGATCGGGCAGTTCGCGGCAGGCTCGGGCAAGAAGGCGGGCGAGTTTTACACACCACAACAAATCTCCAGCATCCTCTCAGCGATCGTCACGCTCGACAGTCAGGAGCCATCGACGGGAAAACGCAGCAAGCTGGAAAACGTGTTCGACTTCGCCTGCGGCTCCGGCTCGCTGCTGCTCAACGTGCGCCACCGCGTGAAGGAGGCAGGCGGCACCATCGGTAAGATCTTCGGCATGGAGAAGAACATCACCACCTACAACCTCGCGCGCATGAACATGCTGCTGCACGGGGTGAAGGACACTGAGTTCGAGATCACACACGGCGATACGCTCACAAACGATTGGGATCTGCTGCGCGAAACCAACCCCGCCCGAAAGCCACAGTTCGACGCAGTGGTGGCCAACCCACCGTTCAGCTATCGCTGGGAGCCAACCGACGCCGTCAGCGATGACATGCGTTTCAAAAGCCACGGCGTGGCGCCCAAAAGTGCGGCGGACTTTGCCTTCCTGCTGCACGGGCTGCACTACCTCAAGGACGACGGCGTGATGGCTATCATCCTGCCGCATGGTGTGCTTTTCCGTGGCGGCGTTGAGGAGCGTATCAGACGCAAGCTGTTGACCGACGGACACATCGACACCGTGATCGGGCTGCCGGCGAATCTCTTCTACTCTGCGGGCATCCCGGTAGTCATTCTGGTGCTCAAGAAGTGCAAGAAGCCGGACGACGTGCTGATCATCAATGCCGCCGAGCAGTTCGTGAAAGGCAAGCGCCAGAATCTGCTGAGCGAAGAGCACATCGCGCGCATCGTCGCGACGTACCAGCATCGGACGGAGCACGAGCGGTACTCGCGGCGCGTGCCGATGGCGGAGATTGCAGAGAACGGCTACAACCTCAACATCTCGCGGTACGTCAGCACGGCCGAGGATGAGGAAAAGATCGACCTCGCGGCGACGCATGCGGAGCTGGTGAGGATTGAGGCAGAGCTCAAGGCGGCGACCGCGCGTCACAACGAGTTTCTGAAAGAACTTGGGCTGCCGCTCCTGCCGTGACCGGGCGTTCACGCTGCGCTCGGCCGGCGAGTGCTTCCGTTATCTGGCGAGTTGGCACACGAGTGATCAGCACGGCTATGTTGTCGCTGGAGCGATCGGCGCACGTGAACCTGAAGAGATTCGATGCGACGCCTGCCCTTATGCACAGATTTGATTGTGTCGCCGACTATCCGCACTATTGCGCCGCGATCCATGTGCGATAGTGTTTCCTCATGCTGGCGCGCAGTCAATCCTGGAAGTCTCGGCCTGCGACGGCATAGCTGGTTGTGCTTCCCGAACCGCGCGTTGGAAGTCGCGAGGTGACGCAGCGACCGGGCTCCGTACCTTCCGCTCCTTGCCCAAAGAGTGCGATGCGATGAACGCAAACACTATGCAGCCCACGCCGCGTGCAGCACTGCGGCTGCTCAACAGGCAGCGCCTCCTTCTTCAGCTGCTTCGCGCGCTCGGTGGCCATTCGACCAAGTTGGACTTTCAGAAGCTGTTGTTTCTCTGGTGCAACGACGAGCAGGCTGACGCACCGCAGTACGAATTTGTTCCATATCGGTTCGGCGCATTTTCATTTACCTCGTACGCTGACCGCCGGAAGCTGATCGACTGTGGTCTTCTTGTGGATGATGAGCACAGCTGGTCCCTGCGTGTCGAGGGGCGCGAAGTAGCCGACGTGGCATTGGACGACCGTTTGAGCTCGTTCGTACAACGGTATCAATCGCTTCGGGGCGACAGACTCGTTGCCGAGACGTATCGCCGGTTCCCGTATTACGCGACTCGGAGTGAGATCGCAGAACGTGTTCTCGTCGGTGATCAGCCCGCGCTTGAGCGCGTCGCTGAAGCCCGGAAACCGAAGCAGACTTCGTCTCTGTCAACGATCGGCTACGAAGGGAAGACGCTCGAACGGTTCCTCAACACTCTGTTGACGCGTGGTGTGACGCTGCTGTGCGACGTGCGCCGGAATGCTCTCAGTCGGAAGTATGGATTCTCGAAAGGAACACTCTCTCGCGGATGCGACGGCGTCGGCATCCGTTACGAGCATCTTCCGCAGCTTGGAATCGCGTCTGAGCAACGCCATGCGCTCAATACGCAGGCTGACTATGACGCGCTCTTCGCGGAGTACCGTCGTACCTGGCTTCCAACACAGTCGGATACGCTTCAAACGGTGTCAGACTGGATCAACGGCGGTGAACGCGTCGCACTGATGTGCTACGAGCACCTGCCACAGCAGTGTCACCGTCACTGCGTCGCGGATGCTCTGGTTGCGAGGTTCAAAGCAGACTTCTCACCCACGCACCTGTGAACGAATTGTGGATCGCCAGCGCATACTGATCACCGTAAAGACCTACCCGACGCTCTCGCAGAAGTATGGAGAGACCGTCTGCACTGCGGGTGCGCGCGAGGATGGCAGCTGGGTGCGGATTTATCCGGTGCCATTTCGTCGTCTAGGCGAAGACGAGCAGTATCGGAAGTACGACTGGGTCGAATGCAGGCTGGTGCGGAACGCCTCAGACGTTCGCCCGGAAACGTTTCGGCCTGCGGATGCGCGGGAGCTGATGCCGGTAGGGCATCTTGGCACCGCTGACGCGTGGCGCGACCGGCGTCGATTGTTGCTTCTGACCGCTCGAGTGTACGATAGGCTCGACGAGATCATAGCCGGCGCCAAGGCGAACCAGATCTCGCTCGCCGTCTTCAAACCGTCCAGGGTCCTGGACCTCGTCGTTGAGGTTGACGATCGCGACTGGGACATCAGCAAGCTCGCCGATCTTCGTGACGCGTCGAAACAGCGCGAACTGTTCTGGGACGACTCATGGCGCGAAACTTTCAAGCTGGTGCCGAAGCTTCCATACAAGTTCTCATATAAGTTCGAAGACGCGAACGGGCGCCAAAGCGAGCTGCGAATACTGGATTGGGAGATCGGGGCGCTGTTCTGGAAGTGCTTGCGTCGCGCGAACGGAGACGAACGCACGGCACTGAGCAAAGTTCGCAAGAAGTACCTGGATGAATTCCTACGGCAAGATTTGCACTTCTTCCTAGGCACGACGCTGCAGTTTCACCAGGTCGCGCCAAACCCGTGGGTTGTTATCGGCGTGCTGCCGATTCCGCACGAATCGCAGCTCGGTCTGCTGTAGCGCATCGCATGGGCGCAAGTAGCCACGATCATTAAATTCGTATCGGCGCTAGTTGGGGATGTGAGCCACCAGCGCGACCCGCAGCCTGCTATGCCGCTGACCACGGATACTCGCCGCACAGTGAAGTTTTCGCGTCATCATTTGTCGCCTGCAATGCTCGGCGGCTCCGACAACCACAACTCTTTCACTTCTCGCTCGAGCGCTTCAGTCGTGCGGCTGTTCGCACGAGGTCACGCCGGACCGCGTCCCTGCATCGCGTTACCGCTTTGCGATCCAGTCGGCCGGTGGTGGCCCACGCGGCCGCTCCTCGGCGCAACCGAGGCGATCGCGGCCGATGCATGCATGTTTGCGCGTGTCCTCGCGCACGAATGACGAGCCGAGTGTTTCGCCGGCACGCGCGCCGCTCAGGAAATAGCCAAGCCAATCTACGCCGCACTGGCCTGCTCGGCTGCGCGCTACAGCTTATCGGCGGCAATCACGGCATTGAGCAGCACATCCGCACCGTGCGCGATGTCCACCGCCGTCGAAAATTCCTTCGGCGAGTGACTGATCCCGCCGATGCTCGGGATGAAGATCATGCCCATCGGTGCGATGCGGGCGATTTCCTGCGCGTCGTGAATGGCGCCACTCGGCATGCGCTGCATGGTGAGGCCGAGCGCGATCGCGCTGCTCTCGATCACGCCCGCGATGCGAGGGTCGGCGATGGCAGGATCGCTGTCGATCAGCGCGCGGAACTGAAATGCGGTGCCGGTTGCGGTGCCGATGCCGCGGCCGATGCGTTCAAAGGCCGCTTTGAATCGATCGAGCTTGGCGACGTCGAGTTCTCGCAGGTCGACGGTCAGCACAACTTCACCCGCAATCACGTTGGCGGTGTTCGGCGTTGCGACGACACGCCCGATGGTCGCGACCTGACGTCCCGGTTCGGCACGAATCGCATCGTTGACGGCGACAGTGAATTTTGCCGCCGCAAGGATCGCGTCATGCCGCTGATCCATCGGCGTGGCGCCCGCATGGTTGGACATACCCGCGATGGTGACTTCGATCCAGCGCAGACCGACGATGCCTTCCACGACACCGATCTGCAGTCCTGCCTTTTCGAGCAGTCCGCCCTGTTCGATATGGAGCTCGATGTAGCAGGCGACGTCGCCCTTCTTCTTCTCGGCAGATCCGAGCTGCGCGACGTTGCCGCCGATGAGTGCGATTCCCTCGCGAATCGTTTTGCCGGATCTCGCGACCCGGTCGAGATCAGCATCAGTCAGTGCACCAATCGCGAGCTTGCTGCCGACAGTGCCGCCTTCCTCGTTCTGCCACACTACGACATCGAGCGGATGGCGCAGCTTGATGCGCTGCTCGATCAG
>JANMWU010000904.1:0-2783 GCA_031380785.1 Gemmatimonadaceae bacterium | reverse complement strand
GCAAAGTCGATCCCGAGATAGAGTCCGCAGGCGTCGCCGAGTTGCTGGCGCAGCAATCCTTCACCGCAGCCGACGTCGAGCACCGAGCCGCCCGGCTTCAGTTTTCGCTGGTAGCCAGCCAATACGGAATGATGCGCGAGTTCATCGAGATTGCCGAGTCGGGACCAGCCGCCGGCGGCGTACTCCGCATTCCAGCGGCGCTCACGATCGATCCGGAACAGGCGGCGCACGGCGCGTGCGGCTCGAAAGCGGAGGGTGGATACGGACATCGTCAGATTCAGCGCGACGGCGTGAGGTGAAGCTTCAGCAGCTTGAAGGCCAGAACCGGCGCCGACAGCGGTCCGCCGACGCTCATGCGGCCGAGTCGGAGCGGATTTGTGCGTCGTCCGTTGGCCCAGCGTTTGAGCGTACATGCTGATTCGTAACCCGCGTCGCGAACCTGCTGCACCGCACGCGCATCGTGCGAGCCGTATGGATATGCGAAGCTGTCGACCGGCGCACCGATGGCGGATTCGAGCGACGCGCGTGAGACGCGCAACTCGTCGCGCGCCGCGGCATCATCGAGGCCGCGGATCCGGCGGTGATTCCGTGAATGCGACCCGATTTCGTGGCCTGCATCTGCCAGTGCCCGGAGGGCGGCGGCGTTCAGCAGCGGTGTACGCGGTGCGGCACTGTCCCAGATATTCGTGCCACCCAGCTGCGACGAAACGACGTAGATCGTACAGGGCCAGTTATACGCATCAAGCAACGGAACGGCGTGCCGAAGCACGCTCTCGTACGCGTCGTCAAAGGTGATGGCGACGGACCGCGGCGGCAGCGGCGTCGTTCCCTGCTGCCATCGGGTGATATCGCGGACGGTCACTGCGTTGTATCCGAAAGACTTCAGCGTTCGCAGGTGTTCAGCGAAACGCAACGGTGTCACGAAATTCGAATTGTGCTCGGCACCGACCGGCGGGACTTCAATGCGGTGGTAGCACAGCACCGGAACGCGCATGCCACTACGCTGCGGTAGTGATCTTCTCTCTGGAAGTCAGCCGATCCAGCGCAGCGGGCTCGAGGTCGTCCGACCAATTCCGCAGTGGGGTCGTGCGGGCCGCGGCCCGAACCGGCGCTGCGACCTCGGCGGCCTGGCGTTCACGATCCCAGAGCAAAGCATACTTTGCGAATGCGGACCAAGCGTGCACCACGCTGAGTACGAGGCCGCGGCGGCCTTCGCGCCAGGCGCCCTGCAGGAAGTAGCACTTCACGAACCGCCACGCGGGCCGCACAACGAGATGCGTAAAGCCGACCCTCTTGCCCTTGATGAGCAAATCGGACGCGCCCCACGCGGAGTAGTTCGTGACCTTGGTGAGCTGATGCTCGAGGTTCCGGTACGAGTCGTGGTCCATCCGGCCACACAGATCGGCGACCGGGCCGTCGTAGTCCAGACGCTCGTGCACCTGCTTCACCTGCCAGCGCACATGTGCACGCGCGAGCCGGACGTGCCGATCACAGCCCCAGCCCCCCCGCTCCATGGGAGCACCGAGGTATCGGTTGCGGAAATGGATGCGGAATGCGTCGGCGGGGGGAGCCGCCGTCGCGTCCGCTATCGACGCCGCGAGTTCGGGGGTGACGCGCTCGTCAGCGTCGACGTAGAGAATCCAGGGTTGCGACGCGAGTTCGGCGGCGGCATTTCGCTGACCGGCAATGGTGCAGCCGCGGACCTGAATAACAGTCGCTCCGTGGTGCCGCGCGATGGCTACCGTACCGTCGGTGGAGCCGGCATCCGCCACAATGATCTCGGCGGCCCAGCCGACCGACGCCAGACACGCCGCAAGGCGATCCGCTTCGTTCAGCGTGGGTATGACGACGCACACCGGGGATTTCGTGAAGGCGGGCACGGCTTTCGTGAAAGACGGCGGAAAGGAAGCGGTAACCACAGACGAAGGTACTTCGGATATGTTAACCGCAGGATTGCACAGTCAAGCTCGCCAGTCGATATCTTAACATTTCCTAGCGGCGTTTTTGCCGCCCCTGAACTGGTTTGCCTTCTCATATTCTGCTGAAAGAGCCGCCGGAGCAGTGCTCGGTGCTCGTTGTGGAAGACGACGCGGCGCTGAGCCAATTGCTGGCGGATTCGCTGGGAACGCTCTGCCGGACGGTCCGGCAGGCGCGGACGCTGGCCGAGGCGTTACGGGCCTGCGCGGAGTCCGAGCCGGACCTCGTCCTGCTGGATCTTGGCTTGCCGGACGGTGACGGGTCGGAGCTGCTCAAGCGACTGCGCGCCGTGACGACCATGCCGATCATGGTGCTGTCGGGACGCGAGAACGAAGACGAGAAGGTGGCGCTGCTCGACGCCGGCGCGGACGATTTCATCACCAAGCCGTGTGGAGCGGCTGAGCTGCTGGCGCGGGTGCGTAGTCAGCTGCGGCGACTGGCGCTGTCCGCGGCCGCGCGCAGTGCGTCGCTGATGGTGGCGGACGGCGTGGAGATCGATCTGGTCAAGCAGCGCGTCACCCGGGATGGCGTGCCACAGCGCCTCACTCCCACCGAGTGGGCGCTGCTCCGGATTCTGGCGCTTCACGCCGGTCGGGCGTTGACGCCGCGCATGCTCTGGGATCTGGTCTGGGACCGGGAGTTCGGTGACTTCGCCGCGCATGTTCGCGTGCACATCACGCACCTGCGGCGGAAGATCGAGCCGAATCCCGCCGTGCCGCGGCTGATCGTGACGGAGGCCGGCGTCGGCTACCGGTTCGTGGTGCCGTGACGCGTTCGTACACCGTGTGGGTGCGCTGGCTGGCCAT
>JANMWU010000802.1:0-5551 GCA_031380785.1 Gemmatimonadaceae bacterium | reverse complement strand
ACGCCGGTGTCGGCGGCAATGTCGCCACCGACATGGATGCGCGACTCGATCGCGATGTGCTGGTGCATGCACCCGATCTCGTCATTCTGCAGACCGGCACCAACGATGCGCGGAACAACGTGCCACTCGACACGATGCGCGTAGCCACACGACGCACAATCACCCGTATCCGCCAACGCGGCGGCGAAATCATCATCCTTGATTCTCAGCGCTTTCCGGGTGACGGCGAGACACCGCAGTTTCTGACGTACCTCAGCGCGCTGACGGATGTCGCGACAGAGCTCAGCGTGCCCGTCGCGCGCCGCTACGGCTGGATGAGCGCTGCGCTGAAGGCGAGCAAGTACACGTACTCAGAACTGATCGGGCCCGACCATCTGCACCAGACTGATCTCGCAAACGAGTGCACGGCACACTTGCTTGGCACGGGGATCGTAGCGGCGGTGTACAGCGGCGCGCGCTGACGCGCGCGACCGAGCTGCACTGACAGCGTCAGGCACCAGAAAGCACGGCAGTTCTCACACGCACGCTTAAGTGACCACCGCCCGCTCTGCCGCTCGCTCTGCCGCACGAATGATCGTCGTCAGATCAGCGCGCACCACATCCAGATCGCCAACCCGCGCGACTCCGTGCGTCCGACACACACCGCGCTTGAAGTTGCGCAGCTCGATTGAAAGCTCCAGCACATCGCCCGGCGCCGCTCTGCCGCGACAGCGCACGTTGTTGATGCCAAGGAAATAGCCGATCGCGCCAGCGCCGCCCTCGATCAGCGTGACGAGCAGCGCCGCTGAGAGCTGCGCCAGTGCCTCAACGATCAGCAGATGCGGCATCTCCTGCGCACCAGCGTCGTGGCTCGAACCAACCGACGTCCACTCGTTACCGGTAACAGTCTTGCTGCCCGTTGCGCGTCTGCCGGGTTCCACAGCCGTGATACGATCGACCATCAGCAGCGGAAAGCGATGCGGAAGAAGTGTGAGCGGGTCGGGAAGCACGGCGGTGGACGGTGTGAGAAAGCGAAGGCAAATCGGCTAAGGCGCCTGTCGCACCGGCGTCAGCCACCCGAACGTGTCAGCCGACCGCCCATTTGCGATATCGAGAAACGTGGCCTGCATGTGCTTCGTGACCGGTCCGACGGCGCCGGCCCCGACCTTGATTCGATCGATGCTGCGCACCGGCGTCAACTCCGCGGCCGTGCCGGTGAAGAACACTTCATCAGCGATGTAAAGCATCTCCCGCGGAATGATCTGTTCGCGCACCGACAGCCCTTCGCGCTGGGCAAGTCGAATGATGCTGTCGCGGGTGATGCCACCGAGCAGCGTCCCATCGAGCGGCGTCGTGACCAGTGCGCCATCCACTACCAGAAACACATTCTGTCCCGACCCTTCACTCACTGTACCCGACGGGCTGAGTGCGATCGCTTCCGCGAATCCGTTTGCCAGCGCTTCCATCTTGATCAGCTGACCGCCGAGGTAATTGCCGGCGATCTTTGCCAGCGACGGAATTGTATTCGGCGCGAAACGATGCCAACTCGACACGCAGGCGTCCACGCCATTCTCGAGTGCGCCATCGCCCAGGTATGCGCCCCACGGCCAGCACGGCAGGTAAACCTCAATCGGACTGGCGAACGGCACCATCCCCGCCGCGCCGTAACCGCGCACCACCATCGGCCGCAGATAGCACGCATCGAGCTTGTTCCTCACCACCAGCGCGCAGCACGCCGCCACCAACTCATCGAGTGTGTACGCCAGCTCCATCCGGTAGATTTTCACCGAGTTGAGCAGGCGAGTCAGATGTTCGCGCAACCGGAAGATCGCCGGCCCAGTCGGTGTATGATAGCAGCGAATCCCCTCAAATGCGGATGACCCGAACTGCATCGAGTGACTGAGTACGTGCACATGCGCGTCAGCCCACGGAATGAACTCGCCGTCGCGCCAGATCCAGTCGGTTGCAGCAATTTGGCTCATGCAGTGCTCAGGGATTGAAGACTTAAACGTATTTTTGGCACGCGCCTGCAGTGGTGCGTGTCACTGCGACTGGAACAACGAACTTCGCGGCGGGAACTGCCCGGTGTTGCGGCGGTGATTCCTCCCTCGCGCGTCAGAGCAGCGAATTGACGGTCCCACCGTCCACCAGAATCGCCTGACCGGTGATGAACCCCGCACGGTCAGACGCCAGAAACGCGATCGTTGCGCCCAATTCCTCCGCGCGCCCCAGTCGGCCCACCGGCGTCTGCGCCACCCAGCCCGCGTACACCGCATCGCGCGTGGCACCGGTGCGTTGCGTGTTCGCTTCGGCCAGCTTTTCCAGCCGTTCCGTGGCCGTGAATCCGGGCAGCACCGTATTTACCGTCACACCATCAGCCGCAACTTCGTTCGCGAGTGTGCGCAGATACCCTGTCACAGCGGCGCGCAGACTGTTGCTCAGCACCAGCGACGTGACCGGCTCCTTCACCGCTTTCGAGGTGATGCTGATCACACGCCCCCACTTCCGCTCTCGCATGCCGGGCACGAATGCGCGCGTCAACTCCAGCGCACTCCGCAGCAGCAGTTCGCTGGCTTTGGTCCAGGCTGCCCAGTCGTGACCCATCGCCGGACCCGTCGGCGGCCCACCGGTGTTCGCGATCAGGATGTCCACGCGCCCGTATCGCGCATGCGTCTCGCGCACGACCGTCTCGATACCATCAGCAGTCGAAAGATCAGCCACCATCGCCAGCACCGGCGCGCCGAGTGCCTCGAGCTTCGCGGCCGCGGCGGCGATCGAGTCAGCGTCACGCGAGCAGATCGCCAGCGCGCATCCTTCGCGCGCGAACTCTTCCGCTGCCGCGTACGCAATGCCTTTGCTGGCGCCGCACACCAGCGCCACCTTGCCACGAATTCCGAAGTCCATGGCTATTTCGACCCGCTGCGCAGATACGCGTCGCTGCCGTCCAGCCAGTCCTGACGCGGTGGATTGAACACATCCACATCGAGCGTGTCTTCCAGCGCCTCGGCACGGTGGCGCACCATACCCGGAATGACCAGCACTTCGCCCACCTTCACATCGATGTACGTCTCGCCGGGTGCGTCGGCGTGCTCGCCGATCCAGAACCGCAGCGCGCCCGACAGGATATACGTGAATTGCTCATTGTGATGATCGTGCGCCGGCACAATCGCGCCCCGCTTCAGATACACCTGCGCCAGCATCATCTTCTCGGTCGTGATCAGACGACGACTGATCAGCGGCGTCAGCTCTTCGAGACGCACATCGTTCCAGGATTGGTGGCGGACGTCAGGCATGGGCGGCGCAGTGTGAAGGTGTCAGACAACGAACGAAGCTGTGCGCCAATATACGTCGCGCCTCATACATTTCGTTCACCACCCCGGCAAACCTTCGACGGACTCCACCGCAGAGATACGCATGCTCAAGCCATTGCTGGCACTGGCACTGCTCATTGCGCCGATCCACTCCACGGCATCGCGCGAGTTCCACGCCGCGCCGACGCCGACACCGGCGTTGCTGGTGCTCGAGAAGGAGCAGAACACGCTCGTCATCGTAGACCCGGCCACGCTCGCCATCATCGCACGGGTGCCTGCCGGCGACGATCCGCACGAAGTCTCGGTGTCCGATGACGGTCGTATCGCATGGGTTACCAACTACCGCGGCCGCAACGGCGGTCCGGGCGGGTCGACCATCACGCCGATCGATCTCGTCGCGCAGCGCGCGTTGCCGGTGATTCAGCTCGGCGCGCTGCGCGCACCGCACGGACTTGCAACCGGCGGTGGAAAATTGTTCGTGACAGCTGAACAAGCGAAGGTCGTTGCACGTATCGATCCCGCTTTGAATGCGGTCGACTGGATGATCGGCACCGGCGAAGATCGCACGCACATGGTCGCCGTTTCGCACGACGGGAGCCTCGTGCTTACCACCAATGTGAATTCGGCCAGCGTCAGCATCATTGAGCAGCGATCGATGCCCATGCCGGCTGGCGGACCACCGCCAGGCGCGCCTCCGGGCGGCGCTCCGCCACGCAACGGGCCGGCCCCGCTGGACTGGCACGTTACCAACGTCGCCGTCGGCAAAGGCGCCGAAGGCATGGACCTCTCGCCCGACGGCCGGGAACTGTGGGTTGCCAATGCGCAGGACGCCACCATTTCCATCGTCGATATCGCATCGCATCGCGTCGTGCAGACAATTCCCTCCACGCGTTCCGCCAACCGACTCAAGTTCACTCGTGACGGGATCTACGTGTTCGTATCCGATCTCGGTGGCAACGACATGCTCGTCATCAATGCCAGGACGCGCGCGCCGCACACGCGCATCGCGATGGGAACGAATTCAGAAGGAATCGTGATGTCGGCAGACGGCACACACGCCTACACGACGCTGAACTCAAAGGACGCTGTCGCCGCGATCGATCTGCGCACGATGAAAGTCGTGGGCGAAGTGAAGACGGGTCGCGGTCCCGACGGACTGGCCTGGGCGGTGCGGAAGTAGAGCGCAACCCGCTGGCGTCACCGTATCTGACACCAGCGTTTTGTGAGTGCTACTTCAGCGGACCGCGTATTGTCGGATCAATCTTTACGACCCGGCCGCCCGGCATGATCGTGAGTTGCGGCATCAGCATGTCACCATCCAGCGAATACGTTCTGCCCGACGGAGACGCAGCGGTCACTCGCGGTGCAACGCGGCCGGACAACACCCCCGGCTCAAGCGAATACTCCTCGTAAGCCTGCGGCTCGACATTCCAGCCAATGTCGCGCAGCGACGCCACGGTTACCGCCGATACGGGCTGCGCACCCGGTATCAGCGCCGGCGCCATCAGCTCACCGGCAAATGCCGACGCGCGCCAGTGGCCGAGGAACTTCAGTTCGATGGGCACAGGTCGTCCCGTATACCGGGCGCTGCCACCAAGCAGGTTAAATGAACTCAGCGTGTTCGGACCGACGAATATCGGGTCAGTGGAGTTTGAATCGCCTACCACCAATCCGGTAAACGCACCAAGTCCCCACGTGCTGCCGATGCCAAGCACATGTCCGACTTCGTGCATGATCAGATCGTCCAGCTTTGCGTCACTGATCGTGGCGTAGTAGTTGATGTTGATCTGCACCGTGCCAACCAGCGGGAGACCATTCGCGCGCATGGCGCACGGACCGCCCTGCGCCGCGACGAATGAAAACAGCGTGTCGACCCGGATCAGCACGCGAACGCCGGCTATGAACGCGATCACCGGAACCCGATTGCGGCACTCACCAATCTGCAGTCGCACCGCTTCGCCGGCCGGTGCGCTGCGGATGATGCGGCGCCACCGAACCGCGACTCGCTCCATGCTGAGCAGCACGCGCTGCGGCAGCGGACGCTGTCCGTCACCATCCAGAATCTCGAGTGGGAACTCCGACGGCCCCTGGCCAGTGATCGTGTCCCGCGCGACCAACCCGGCATTCACCGCCACCACTTCAACGCGCCCTGCGCCAAGCGCAATCAGATGTCCGTTTCGCACCAGCATCGTTCCCGCCGGCACCACACCAACCTGCGTGCCGCGAGTCGAAACGCTCCGCCCTGATGTGTCGATGGCCGT
>JANMWU010000739.1:0-2643 GCA_031380785.1 Gemmatimonadaceae bacterium | reverse complement strand
GTTCTGGTGGGCGCAATGCCGAACTCTGCCCGCGCTCGCCCGTGCGGTCTAACCCGCGTTGCTGCTGACATTGCGACCAATTGTCGGTGATCAGGAGTAGCTTCAGTGTGGTCGCAATGCAGCAGAACGCCGTTTCGTTAGGTAGCCCTCAGCAACTGCAATGCGCATCGACGTGCGGGAAGAAACGATGGCTTCGATGGAGGCCTATGCACGCATTTCGACGGCATTCCGCGTTGAGCGGCAGTTCGTCCTTTCCGGCGATCCGTCCATGCCGTCCGGCGTGCGCCTCGACGAAGTGTCCGTCGCGGAGCCCTTCGTCAAAGACTATGACGCGCTTCCCGACAATCACCCCACGGATTGGCCGCGGCGTCTCGATTCGACCCGCTGGAGCGTTTTCGCCGCCTTCGTCGGCGATACTCGCGTGGGCGGGGCGATCCTCATTCCCGCCAATGCGCGCGCCAGCGACCGCGGAGTCGCCGAGCTCTGGGACTTGCGCGTGGATGCCAGGTGGCGTCGCCGCGGCGTGGCGCGGGCGTTGTGGGCGACCATTGAGGCCGCGGCGATGGCGGGCCGCGCATCGATGCTGGACATCGAAACGCAGCAGATCAACGTGGCTGCCTGTCAGTTCTATTCCGCCAATGAGTGTGCGCTTGTCAGCGTCGATGCGTCCGCCTACCCCTTGCTGCCCGACGAGGTGGCCCTGCGTTGGCGCAAAGTGCTCCCCGCGCGCGACCGTGCTACCTAACCCGCGTTGCTGCTGCCACTGCGGCCGTTGGTCGGTGAGCAGGATTACCATCCGTAGGCCGCAGTGCAGCAGAACGCATTTTCGTTAGGGAAGCTCTGAATAGGTCTGTGGATTTCGTCGCATCTACTCGGTTTGGTGCGATCATGGTGCAAAGTGGGGCACAGCGGCACGGTCCGTCGCCCGCGTGGCCCCACTTTCGGGCCGCGGGGCGCTGTTTCGCCCCACCGGCGCCGTTCGCACCGACACTACGTGCCCTGGAGCACCAGCTTGTGGCGCACCAGATACAGGTTCGCCAGCGCAAACGTCGCGTACGCGCGCGCGGTGTTCTTCGCCAAGCCACGGTACCGCACCTTGGTGAAGCCCCAGCTGCACTTCACCACGCGGAAGACGTGTTCGCACCGCGCGCGGACTTTGGAGCGCGCGCGATTGATCGCATCCCACCGCGCCGTCCGCTCGCCGCGTCGATTCACGCGATAGCGGCCCCCACACCACTGCCACCAATCGCGATCCGATTCCTTCCAATACGCCTTGTCGCCATACAACGTCGTTTCCTCGCCGTGGAGCAGCGTGTCGAGTGATTTGATGTCGGCGGCCGCGGCATCGGTGGTCGTCAGCGAGTGCACCAACCCGCGCGTGTCGGTGCCGATGTGAATCTTCATGCCGAAGTACCACTGGTTGCCCTTGCGCGTCTGCTTCATCTCCGGATCGCGCGTCTTCGTCGCGTTCTTCGTCGAGCTGGGCGCCGCGATGATCGTCGCGTCCACGATGGTGCCGGCCTTCAGCAGCAGCTTATGCTCCTCGAGCAGCCGGCGCACCACGTGAAAGAGCTTGAGCGTGAGTTCGTGGGCTTCGAGCAGATGCCGGAACCGGAGAATCGTGGATTCGTCCGGCACGATATCCTCGCCCAGATCGATCCGCGCGAAGCGGCGCATCGACTCGCTGTCATAGAGCATGTCTTCCGCTTTCGGATCCGAGAGATCGAACCACTGCTGGAGGAAATACACCCGCAGCATCGTCTCCAGCGGCAGGGGACGGCGGCCGTTGCCGGCCTTCGGATAGTGTGGTGCCACCAGCGCGACGAGCGGACCCCACGGAATCACCGCATTCATCTCGGTCAGGAAGCGTTCGCGGCTCGTCACTTTCCGCTTCGCGTCGTACACCACGCTCGCCAACGTCCGCTGCTCACTCATCACGCGCTCCGCCGTCACTGGGTCAGCTCTGCCAGACTCCCGATGACACTATCCTACTGCAAGACTTGTGCAGAGATTCCCTAGCGAATCTGCTGGTAAATGCCGGCCGCACCAAACTGACGAGCGATGACGTTGTTCGGCTATTCCTGTTCTGGATCGACACGTACCACGAATCGCACTTCATGGTCGTGCGCGTCATCTATCAGCATCCGGGAATCACGAGATATGATATCTGGGATCAGATTTTTGGTGCGCTACCCAGAGAAGATTCTGCCGAAGCAGACCTCTATCGAATGTTGATCCGCGATTTGAGTATGGGTAACGTGATTCGCCAAAGTCGCGCGACCAACTCAGCGGGGCAATTCTTGAGGAAGCGACCTGTTCGTAGAACGGGAAGCCCGCCATCTACGATGGAAACCGCATTTGAAGACACAAAGCCATACGAGTTGACCGAACTTGGCAAGCAGTTTGTTCACTACACAATGAACGAAGTTGTCGTGCGTATCGGTTCTGGCGCGGCGTAGCGCGAGGCATCCGCGCGAGGTCATCTAGCACCAATGCTGTTCACTTAGGGAATCTCTGCACAAGTCTTGCAGTATGACTGCGCATTCGGAAGCCCAGCAGATCTGACCTTCACGGTGCGGAGTGCGTGATGAGCGAACAGCGGACGTTGGCGAGCGTGGCGTACGACGCGAAGCGAAAAGTGAC
>JANMWU010000301.1:0-8455 GCA_031380785.1 Gemmatimonadaceae bacterium | reverse complement strand
GCGCCCGACGTGGCCGTGCTGCGCAAGCTGCACGCGACCATCCGCAAGGTCGGCGAAGACATTCCCGCACTCTCGTACAACACCGCCATTGCGGCGATGATGGAGTACGTCAATGTCCTGCGCGCCAGCGAGCGCACGGTGCACCGCGATGAAATCCTGCCGCTGATTCAGCTGCTCGCCCCATTTGCGCCCCACATCGCCGAGGAGTGCTGGTCGTATCTGGGTGGCTCGCAAACCGTGTTCGACGGCGGCTGGCCTGCATACGATCCGGCCATGCTGGTCTCCGACACCGTCACAATCGCGATTCAGGTGAACGGCAAGACGCGCGGCACCGTGCACGTCGCAAAAGACGCGACGCAAGCGGTTGTTTACGCCGCCGCGCAGCGCGAACCCAACATTGCGAAGTTCGTAACGGGCGAGCCGAAGAAGATCATCTACGTGCCGGGCCGGTTGCTGAACATCGTGATGTAGTCCGGCAACCATCGGACGCTCGCCCGTTGTCAGATCGCCGATTCCCTGACCAGTGCACGCCGCACCGGCAGGGTGAACGCCGGAGACTTTCATGACGACCTTCAAGCACGTTGTCCGGACCGCCGCACTGGTGGGGCTGTTCGCGCCGTTTGCAACAAGTCCTGCGCTCGCGCAGCGGGCGCCGATGCCGCCCGAGCCGCCGGATCCTCCGGCGCGCATGACGTATGTGGGCGGTCCGGCGATCAACCGCGCCTACCTCGGTATCACGCCGCGCAATTCCGCGGGGCCGGCCGATACGTTGGGGCTGCTCGTCGAGGATGTGGAAGCGGACCTGCCGGCGGCCAAAGCGGGCATCGTCCGCGGGTCGCGCCTCGTCTCGATCGATGATGTCGACCTGCGGGTCGATCCGCGCGATCTCGGCGACTACGCTGGCGAATCACTGCCTGAGAGTCGGTTGCGCCGCACCCTGGCCCGCCACGAGCCCGGTGACACGGTGGCCGTGGTGGTGCTCACCGATGGTCGCAAGGTCACCAAGCGCGTCATCCTCGGCGAATCACCGTTCGCATCGTCGATGCGTGCGCTGTCCACCGGCCGTCGCGTGCTCGGTGTGTCGTTCTCCGAACGCGGGTCGACGCGGGATTCGGCCGGTTTGCTCGTGGTCAGCGTTTCAACTGGCGGAGCGGCCGACAAGGCCGGCATCAGCGAGGGTGATCGCATCGTGAGCATCGATGGTGTCGATCTGCGCGTGCCGACGTCCGATGCCGGAACCTCGGAAGGTGTGCAGGCGCGCGTCTCGCGGCTCCGTCGAGCGCTTGACGCAGCGCGTGATTCCCAATCGGTGCGTCTCGATGTGTTATCCGACGGCCGCCGACGTACCGTGACGGTGGTGCCGACGCGCGAGCGTGGCTTCACCTTCACGACCGGCGGCAGTTTTGGTGGCATGCGGTCGCTGGAAGGATTGGCAGCCGACATTCAGGGAAGCATCAGCGGCAGCTTCGACATGGCTGATGCCCGCGCCGATGCCGCGCGTGCTCGGGCCGAAGCACGGGTCGAGTCGCAGCGCGCACGCGCCGATGTGCAACGCGAAATGAGTCGGGTGCAGCGAGAACTCGCGCGTCAGCAGCGCGACGTACAGCGCGATGTGCAGCGGGAAATGCAGTCACGCAACGACGACCGCAACGACGATCGCGATAATCGTGACGATCGTTGGTCCCGCGATCGTGATGACGACGATCGGCGTCCAGCGCGCGGCACGATGCACGGTCGCACGGACGGCGCCACGATGTCGATCGGCGGGCTCTCACTCGCCACCGTCGATCGCGACTTCGCGCAGCAGTTCGGTCGTGGCAGTGAAAGCGGCGCGCTCGTCGTCCGCATCCGCGGCGATTGGGATCCGCTCAAGGCCGGCGACGTGTTGCTCAGCGTCGATGGTCAGTCCGTTCGCGACGGCAACACCCTCGACGTCTCCTTCGACCGCCGCCGCGACCAGCGCCTCGACATCCTGCGCAATGGGAAGCGGGAGACGGTTACGCTGAAGGCGAATCGGTAGGTCGTCACTGCCTCAGTGCAACAACGCGACGGCGCAACGGGAAAACGTTGCGTCGTCGCGTGGCGTCTTGCATGTCGCGCGTATCACGCGAGAGGCGCTCGCAGACTCTGCCATCGATGGGCTCCTGCGTGCGGCGATACGCCGTGATCAGCTTGTGCATGGCTCTATGGTGTCGCCGCCGCCAGCGTTCCGGGGGCAGGATTGTGCAAGGTCGACCAAATTCGATTCGCGGATCCACTCCTGCTGCGCGGTCGACGTTCGAAACATAGGCCGCATCTATTTTGCTCGTTCATGTGCCGGTCGATGACCAGCATCAGGCCGGCGCCGCCGCGACGCCGATGCACGATCTCGTCGTTGGTGCGCCGATAGGCGATAGTGAAGGGTGGGCGCCGCATATCTTTGTAACACGGATGAAGATGAACAAGCGGACCCCCGGCAATAGATGAACAGCGACGCATTCAAAGACATCGAGAAGCTCGAAACCGACCTCTGGGAGGCCGCGGACAATCTTCGCGCAAATTCCAAACTCACGTCAAGCGACTACTTCATGCCCGTTCTGGGCGTGATTTTTCTGCGGCACGCGGCCAATCGATTCGATGCCGCCCACCGCCAAATCGAGGCGGATCGGGCCAGCGGCAAGATGCCCAGGCGCAAGGTTCTGGCGGCGGACTACATCGCGCGCCGCTCGCTGTACCTGCCCGAATCCGCGCGCTACGACTGGATCATGCAGCAAGCGGCAGTAAGCGGCGCCGATCTTCCTCGCCTGGTCACGGATGCCATGACTGCCATCGAGGCCGAGTTCGAGCCGCTCCTCGGCGTCCTGCCGAAGGATTACGGCATCTTCGAAACGAAGGTGCTCGAGGACCTGATGCGGCTGTTCAACAGCGCGCAGATCAAGCAGGCTACCGGTGATGTCTTCGGCCGCATCTACGAATACTTCCTTGCAAAGTTCTCGATCCAGAAGGCGCACGACAACGGAGAGTTCTTCACACCGTCCTCGATCGTGCAGACCATCGTCAACGTCATCGAGCCGGATCACGGCACGGTGTTCGACCCGGCCTGCGGCTCTGGCGGAATGTTCGTGCAGTCCAGCCACTTCATCGAGCAGGAGGGCGGCGACACGGCGAAGAAGGTGGTTTTCTACGGCCAGGAGAAGAACCGCGACACGATCCGCATCGCGAAAATGAACCTCGCGGTGCACGGACTCGAGGGCAAAATCGCCGAATCGATCACCTACTATCAGGATGAGCACACGCTCGCAGGTCGCTGCGATTTCGTGATGGCCAATCCGCCGTTCAATGTCGACCTGGTTGACGCTGAACGCATCAAGGGCGACCCGCGCCTGCCCTTCGGCCTGCCGGGCGTCAACAAGCAGAAGAAGGTCGGCAACGGCAACTACCTCTGGATCTCCTACTTCTGGAGCTATCTCTCCGAGAAAGGGCGCGCCGGCTTCGTGATGTCGTCGCAGGCCTCGAGCGCCGGGCACGGTGAGAAGGACGTACGCCAGAAGATCGTCGAGACGGGCGACGTGGACGTGATGATCTCGATTCGGTCGAACTTCTTCTACACGCGTACCGTCCCGTGCGAACTGTGGCATTTCGATCGTGCGAAGCCGGCCGAGCGCCGTGACAAGGTGCTGATGCTCGATGCGCGCAACATCTATCGCAAGGTCACGCGCAAGATCTACGACTTCTCGCCGGAGCAGATGCAGAATCTCGCGGCGATCGTCTGGCTGTACCGCGGACAGCAACAGCGTTTTCTCGGGCTGGTGCAGGACTACCTTGGTCGCGTCTGTGCCGAGAGCGCGATCGTGCCGGGGACACTCGAATCTTTCGAGACGACGCTTGCTGACATGCGCGGCCGTTTCGATGTGCTCTCCGAGGCGGTGACGGAGCACGGCGCTCTGGACGATGCTCGGAAGCAGGCGCTCGGCGATGGTGTTGGCGAACTGCGTGAGGCCGCCACGCTCTACGCAGCCGACGCGACGATGCTCCGTGCGACTCTTGATGCGTTCGTGCACAAACACGGCACGGCGCTTCCTGACAGGAACGACAGTCAGCATGCGGCGCGTCTGGCGTTCGACCCGATTTCCGATGCGATCCGCGGGCTTGTCAAGCAAGTCGATTTGCTCTACAAACTCGCGGCGCGTATCGCCGACCTTGGCGCGGAACTATCGGCTGACGATGCGATTGCCTCAGCCTATGACCGACGCGGCACGAGCCGGCTGATGAAGCAGCTTGATGAAGAGCGCAGGGCGAGCGTCGAGCAGTTGAAGCAAGCAGTCTATTTCCACCGGCAAGTGCTTTGGTTGCAAGATCGTTTCCCGAATGCTGAGTTTCAGGCAGTACCTGGGCTGGTGAAGCTGGTGGACCGCAGGGAGATCGAGGCTGCTGACTGGAGCCTTACGCCTGGGCGCTATGTTGGCGTTGCGGCGGTCGAGGAGGAAGATGGGTTCGACTTCGAACGTCTGATGCTCGACATCCACATTGAACTAGGCGACCTAAATAGAGAGGCGGCTGATCTCGCAGCGACTATTCAAAGGAACTTTGAGGGCTTCGGGGAGTGACTTCCCCGATGCACAGCCGCTTAGGTCAGCTCACCGAGCCTGAGCGTGCGATCACCTATGGTGTAGTGAAGCCAGGGCCTGAACTGGAAGATGGGGTTCTTTTCGTCCGTGGCGGCGATGTCAGCGGCGGCCGAATCGATATTGATGCTCTGCGAACAATTACTCCGTCTGTTTCGGCGGAATACAAGCGAACACTCTTGCGAGGCGGCGAGTTGCTTGTCTCGCTTGTTGGAAACCCCGGGGAAGTCGCCATCGTCCCAGAGTCGCTTGCGGGAGCGAACATCGCGCGGCAAGTCGGCCTTGTCGCACTGCAGCCCAGCGTCAACGCGCGGTTCATCATGTACTATCTGATGTCACCAAACGGACGCGCTGACCTATTCACTCAGACCGGCGGCGCTGTACAGCAGGTAATAAACCTCGCTGACCTTAAGCGCGTGAACGTGCCGGTTCCCGCGAAGGATACGCAAGACAGGATTGCCGATATCCTCTCCGCCTACGATGACCTTATCGAGAACAACCGGCGGCGCATGGCGCTGTTGGAGGAGTCGGCGCGGCAGCTCTACCGCGAGTGGTTCATCCGCCTCCGCTTCCCGGGCCACGAGCATACCCGGACAATCGATGGCGTGCCTGAGGGTTGGGCGCGAAGGGCGCTCGGCGAACTGGCGGATTTCCGCTTAGGGAAGATGCTTGATCAGAACAAGAACAAGGGGGACTTAAGGCCGTATCTTGCCAATATCAACATTCGCTGGGGCGAAGTAGACTTGCATAACTTGCGAGAGATGCGGTTCGAGGAAGGTGAGCTTGAAAAGTTTGGACTACGATACGGCGATATTGTCATGTGCGAAGGAGGAGAGCCAGGCCGCTGCGCAGTCTGGAAAGAACAACTTCCGGGCATGATGATCCAGAAGGCAGTTCATCGCATTCGCGCATATCCGAACGTGGGTTATCCTTTTCTGTACTATGGCTTGCGCCATATGGGACAGGCAGGACAACTGTCCATGCTGTTCACCGGATCGACCATCAAGCACTTGCCGCAAGAGAAGCTCGCGCTTGTGATGATTAGCACTCCGCCAGTACGACTGATCTCGCACTTTGTGGAAATCGTCGAGCCGATCGAGAAACAAATTGCCTTGCTGGAAACAGCCAATCGACGTGCGACTCATGCCCGCGACCTCCTTCTGCCACGCCTGATGAACGGAGAGATCGCAGTGTGACCCACGAAGGCCAGCACACCGAACAGAAGTCACTGCGCAAGGTCACGGGCCGCACCGCCGACTGGACCGACCTCGCGCGCACTTGCGTGTGCTTCGCCAACGGCGCTGGTGGTCGCGTCCTGGTCGGCATCGAAGACGGTGAATCCGTACCGCCCGCACAGCAGACCGTGCCAGGTGACCTGCTCGACAAGCTGCGCAAGCGCATCGGTGAGCTCACCGTCAACGTGCAGGCGCTACCCAGCCTTGAGCGTCACGCGAACGGCGGTGAGTTCGTCGAACTGCTGGTCGAGCGCTCATCGAACGTCGCGTCCACCGCCGATGGCCGCTACTTCCTCCGCATCGCCGACACTTGCGTACCGGTACTCGGCGACGACGTGTTGCGCCTGGCGAGTGAGCGGCCCGGCAGACCATGGGAAGCGATGAACAGCGGTGTCGCGCGCTCGGCGGCTGACGCAGACAAGCTGGATCGCTTTGTCGCTGACATTCGTGCGTCAGACCGAGTGAAAGACTCGGTGCGCGAGAAAGGCGCCGATGAAATGCTCACCCATTACGGCCTGGCGCAGGGCGCATCACTCACGCGCCTGGGCGTGCTGTTACTTGGCACAACCGCCGATCGCTGGGCGCTTGGTACGGCGCCACTGATCCAGGCGATCAAGTACGATGCGCAGGGCCAGAAGATCAACAAGTGGGTGTGGGATGACGCCGCGCTCTCTCCCGTGGAGCTGGTGGATGCGGTGTGGCGCGAGCTGCCCGACTTCCGTGAAAGCTACGAGGTACCCGAGGGGCTGTACCGGCCGAAGGTGCCAGCGTACGACGAAAAGGTGGTGCGCGAGCTGTTGGTCAACGCGCTGGTGCACCGCCCATACACCCAGCGCGGCGACCTCTTCATCAACCTGCACCCTGAGCGACTGGAGGTGGTGAACCCGGGTCGGCTGCCACTGGGCGTGACGCCCGCGAACATCCTGCATGCCAGTCGGCGCCGCAACGAGGGGTTGGCGCGCGTGTTCCACGACCTGGGGCTGATGGAGCGCGAGGGCAGTGGCTTTGACCTGATGTACGACCGGTTGCTGTCGCAGGGACGGCCGGCGCCTGTGCTCGAAGAGGGTGACGACTCCGTGACGGTCACAATCCAGCGGCGCATCCTGAAGCCGGAGGTCGTGCGCCTGATGTCCGATGCGGACGCGCGGTTCCAGCTGACGCAGCGCGAACGCATCACGCTCGGCGTGCTGGGCCAGAGTGAGGGAATGACCGCGCGCGAGCTTGCGACTGCGCTCGAAGCCGCGACGGCCGACGCGCTCGGCAGCTGGCTGGGCCGGCTGACTGAGCTCGGCCTCGTATCCAGCGGTGGGCGCACCAAGGGCACTCGGTACTTCGTCAATCCGGCCGTGCTCACCGCGTCCGGCGTCAAACGCGCCACGTCACTCATGCGTATCGAGCCACACCGCTTGCGCGAGTTGGTGCGTGAGGACGTGCGGCGATATCCTGGTGCGCGCATTGGGGCCATCGCTGGCCGCATCGGGCCGGAGATCAATCGATCGCAGCTGCGCCGGACGCTGAAGCAGCTCGTCGATTTGGGGGAGCTCGTCATGCAGGGCCAACGAGCCACCGCCACCTACCGGTTGAAGGGGGCGCCGTGACCCTGCACGCTTGGAGCAAAGCCGGGCAAATCAGCCAGAGCGGCCGTCGGTTTCAAGCCAAGCCGGTTCGGCAAATCGATCTAAGTACCTGTCTTGCAATGACTTCCGTCTTGGCCGACGGTTGCGAATGCGCCAACGCCGATCCAAAGCACTGAGCCAAGCGGACCATGGCGCTCACCGACATCAACAGCGAGGATCGCCTCGTCCAGCAGACGTTCGCGGACCACCTCCGTGATCAGCTCGGCTGGGAGAGCATCTACGCCCACAATGTCGAGACGTTCGGTCCGCAGGGCACGCTGGGCCGAACGTCCGAGCGTGAGGTGGTGCTGGTCAGGGATCTACGCGGCGCGCTGGCTCGCCTGAACCCTGAGCTACCGGATAGCGCCCTCGAACAGGCCGTTGAGAAACTCATCCGCATCGATTTCGCTCGCTCGCTCCTCCAGCACAACCGCGAGTACTACGGGTTCCTTCGCCACGGTGTACCGGTCGACTGGCGCGACGCCAACGGCGAGACTCGTCACGCGCGTGCGCACGTCATCGACTTCCGCGACGCTTCGCGCAACCGCTTCCTCGCCGTGCGCGAGCTCAAGGTGCAGGGCGTGCGGGTGCCTCATTACAACCGGCGCGCCGATCTGGTGTGCTTCGTCAATGGTCTCCCGCTCGTGTTCATCGAGCTGAAAGCCGTGTACCGGAACATCCGGGCCGGCTTTGATGACAACCTGACCGACTACCTCTCCGAGCACAGTATCGCGCACGCGTTTCATCACAACGCGTTTCTGGTGGTGAGCAACGGAGACCAGGCCCGCTATGGCTCGATCACCAGCAAGTGGGGGAATTTTGTCGAGTGGAAGCGCAACGCGGAGACCGACAAGGCGCGTTTGGATGCCGAGGCACTGCTGGACGGGATGCTGGCGAAGGAGCGGCTGCTCGATCTGGTCGAGAACTTTATCCTGTTCGATGACAGTCGTGCCGGCGGTACACGGAAGGTCGTGGCGCGGAACCATCAGGTGCTTGGTGT
>JANMWU010000709.1:0-3429 GCA_031380785.1 Gemmatimonadaceae bacterium | reverse complement strand
GAACGTCACTGCCGGCTCGACGACAACGGTCGAAGTGGCAATGGCCACGGCCGCAGTCAGCCTCGCGGCGGTGGTCACCACGGCGACCGGCGAGCAACGGCGGACCGAGCTTGGCAATGCGACCAGCAACATCGATGTCGGAGCGCTAACCCCAGTCGCACCGGTGGGCAGCCTCAATGACCTGCTGAACTCGCGCTCACCCGGCGTCACTGTCACCAGCGGCACGCAGACCGGTACCGGCGCGCGTATTCGCATCCGTGGAAGCAATTCTGTCAGCCTGTCGAATGAACCAATCTGGATCATCGACGGGATTCGGATGACCAGCACCTCCGCGAGCTTTGCAACCGCGACCGGCAACGGCGCGGGTTTGAATACCGGCGGCAACAACCCCAGTCGCATCGGCGATCTCAATCCCGATGAAATCGAAAGCATCGAGATCGTCAAGGGTCCGTCAGCGGCGACGCTCTATGGCACCGACGCGGCAAATGGCGTCATTCTCGTCACGACCAAGAAGGGCAAGGCCGGCGCGCCGAAATGGTCGCTGTACAGCGAGGGCGGCGCGGTTGTCGATCGCAATACCTATCCCACAGCGTACAGCCTCTGGGGCAAGCGGCCGGGTGAGACGGTGTCGTCGCGTGCATTCTGCAACCTGCAGCGGGTGGGAACCGGCGAGTGCATCGCCGACTCCAGCAGCGCACTGAACATCTTCAACGAAAAGGACCTTACCCCGCTCGCCACCGGCAACCGCTGGCAGACCGGCCTGCAGGTCTCCGGCGGCAGCGAGACCGTGCGCTATTTCGTATCAGCGGAAGACGAGAACGAAGTTGGCGTGCTGTCGCTTCCAACATTCGAACGACAGCGATTCGATTCGGTTGGGATCCCGCTGCGCAGCTGGGTAAACCGTCCGAACCAGATGAACCGCCGCTCGCTCCGCGCCAACCTGAACGCGACGATCTCGCCGACGCTCGAGCTGGCGTTCTCCAGCAACTTCGTCAACGTCGCACAGCGCTATTCGCTCGAGTCGAACTCCACCGCGGGCCTTGGTTCGCAGGTATTCGGGGGGCCGGGAACACGCGCCAACGGCACCGTGGGGACACTCGGCACGCCGTTGAATGGATATCGCGCCTGGACACCAGGGTATTCGTGGCAGGAAGAGTCGGCGCAGTCGGTGAACCGCTTCATCTGGTCCACCCAGGCCAATTGGCGTCCGTTCTCGTGGTGGACGAATCGCGCCACGGTCGGCAATGACTACTCGTCGATCAGCGACGACAACCTGTTGTATCGCGGTGAAGGACCGCCGCTCACCGCGACCACACGCTTTGGTTCGCGCGGAATCAACCGGACCGGCACCAACAACCTGACCGTCGATATCGGCTCATCGCTGCAATACAAGCTGCTCGGCCTCGGGCTGAAGACGACGGTAGGCGCGCAGTACATCGGATTCCGCGCGGCGCTCGCGTCGACCGGTTCGACGCAGCTTGCACCGGCGTCGCAGAATGTGTCGTCAGGCACGTCGCCCGTTGTGGCTGAAGCGACGACCATTACGAAGACCTTCGGTGTCTTCGTCGAACAGGCCGTCGCGATTCACGATCGCCTCTTCCTCACTGCCGCGCTCCGCAGCGACCAAAACTCGGCGTTCGGCACGAACTTCCAGAGCATCGTGTATCCAAAGTTTTCGGCGTCGTACATACTCTCCGAAGAACCGTGGTTCAAGTCGCCAGCGTGGCTCAACTCGCTGCGTCTGCGCTATGCGTATGGGCAGTCAGGGGTGCAGCCTGGCCCGAATGACGCGCAGCTGTACTTTGGCGCCGGCACCACGAACATTCAGACGGCCGACCAGCCAACGATCATTCAGCAGTCTCTCGGAAATCCCAATCTCAAGCCCGAACGCTCGGCGGAAAACGAAACTGGCTTCGAGGCGCAGATGTTCAACAGCCGCCTGAGTCTCGACGTCACGTACTACAACAAAATCACCAAGGACGCACTGATCGCCGCCGTCTTGCCGCCATCATACGGCCTCGTGACGACACAGCTTCGGAACCTCGGTGCGGTGCGCAATTCAGGCTGGGAGTTGGGCGTCACGGCGCAGCTGGTCAACCAATCGTACCTCGGCTGGGATCTGAACCTGTCGGCCTCCGGTAACGCCAACGTCGTCGAGTCGCTGGGCGACACACCGCCGCAGATCGGCACTACCAACCGCACCGTCGCCGGCTATCCCATCGCCGGCTACTGGGCGGCGCCAATCACCGGCTATCAGGACAAGAATGGTGACGGCTTGCTCACATACTTCGCCGATTCAGCCAGGAACGAGGTGTTCGTCGCCGATTCTGTTGTGTTCCGCGGTTACGCGACACCCCGGTATAACACCACCATCACGAACGGCTTCGAGTTGCTGAATCGCAAGTTGCGTTTCACAACGCTGTGGGATATCCGCAAGGGCAACCTGTGGTACAACAACACTGATCGCATCCGGTGCACCCGGCCGAACTGCAGTGGGCGGAACAACCTGCTCGCCGCATTCGTCGATCAAGCCACCAACATCGCGGCCAGCGAGGCGCCACAGCGGACGCTCGATGGTTTTCTGCAGGACGGCGGCTTTGTGCGTCTGCGTGAAGTCTCACTTGCGTACACTTTCAATCCAAAGCTCGCCGCGCGGCTGCTGAAGGCGCGGTCACTGACGCTGGTGGTTTCGGGACGCAACCTGAAGCTCTGGACGAACTATCGCGGCGCTGATCCCGAATCGGCATTCAACACCACCAGCGGCACCGATGCACCGTCAGAGTTTCAGACCATCGCACCGCCGACCTATTTCATCTTCCGCTTCAACCTCGGCTACTAGGAGCCACGACTCATGTCTATTTCTCCTGCAAAGAGCCGATCCTCGACCGCGGCGCGCTTCGGTGTGTCACTGGCGCTCGGCTTCGCACTCTCCGGATGCCAGTCGGCCAACGATCGCCTGCTCGCCGTGACCGATCCGGACATCATTCCCCCGGGGGACGTGAAAACGGCAGAAGCGGCGGTGGCGCTTGCGAACGGTGCGCTGAACACGTTCCGCAACATCACCGGCGGTGCCGAGAGCACGTGGTTGTTCGGAGGGCTGCTGGCGGATGAATGGTCCACCAGTTCGACGTTCATTGAAAATGACGAGACCGATCAACGCCGCGTGCGCGAGTTCAACGGCTCGGTCACGACGATGATTCGCAATCTGTACCGGGTGCGCACCCGTGCGAACGGCGCAATGACGGCGCTGAACGCGTACAGCCCAACGTCGAAGGCGTTGATCGCCGAGATGTACCTGGCGCGCGGCTTTGCCGAAGCGCAGATGGCGTCGGATTTCTGCAATGGCATTCCGATCGGCATCACCAACACGTTACCGCCCGACAATGGTGTTCCGCTGACGACGGCGCAGGTGTTCGCGCTGTCGGCAGC
>JANMWU010000699.1:0-5793 GCA_031380785.1 Gemmatimonadaceae bacterium | reverse complement strand
AACAGATTCAGGCCTGAGTCCAGCGAATTCCATTTCATCGAATATTCCGGACCGAGCAACTCTGCCGACAGTCGAAGACCGGGGCCGACGTAACTCCACGATGTCGTCGCTTCGCCCAGCACCGTGAAGCCGTCACTGGTGCGAAACTCTACGTGCATGCTGGCGAAATCTTCCGACGGTGTCTTTGTGTAATCCACCGGCACTTTCATTTCGTCCGAAAGGATCTTTGCGTACTTCGGTCGCGACCACTTCAGGCTTGCGATGTGCGCTGTGATCTTCACCGGTTGCACCGTCGACAGCGGCTCACCGGGCTTGGTGAGCAGATGCCGGATGAGCAGTCCCGAATGGCACATCATGTCCGTCAACGTACCGCCGCCCTGCAACGCTCCGGTCCAGAACCACGGTGAATGCGGGCCGCTGTGTTCTTCCGCCGCGCGCGCGAGATACGGCCTGCCAGTTGCTGCGGCGCCGCGTGCCCACAGCAGCTTGTGACCGGTCTCGGTGTGTGGCGTGAAGAGCTGGTTCTCGAGATAGCCGGTCTTCAATCCCACGCTGTGAGCGAGTTCGCACACGCGCTTCGCTTCCGCAACGTTGCGGGCCAGCGGCTTCTCGCATGCAAGTCCACGCAACGTGCCTTTGCCGGCGCCGATCGCATTGACGATCTCCTCGACGTTTTCGATGCGCGCCTGATTCGGACCGCTGAGCCAGATTGCATCAATGAAAGGGTCGGCCACCATTTCGGTGATCGACCCGTATGCCTTTGCGTTGCCAACGTCGAGTTCACGTGCGAGCGCGGCCGCGCTTTCTGCTCGCTCGCGCGCTGGGCTCCAGACGCCGAGAACGTCCGCATCGCGGACGCCTCGAAACGCCTGAATGTGAAAGCGTGTGTTGAACCCGCTGCCGACGAATCCGACTCCGAGCCGTGCAGTCATGCTGCGAATCGACACCGGCTCACAGACTCCATCCTGAGCGATACTCGCGCGTAAGGAAGGCGTTCGCTTCAGGCGCGTTCGTCACACGCATGTTGTCGCCATCGTACAGAATCTTCTTGCCCTGACCGGTCCTGAGTGCAACGAGGCCGAGCAGCATGACTTCCGTGAGTGGCGCGGCGTATTCGAACGGCGAGCTGGCCGGATTCTTTCCCTTGCAGGCGTCGACGAAGTTCATCTCGTGCGTCGTCGTGATGCGCTGCACCGTCTTCGGCACGCGCTCGACATCGGGCTGCAACGTGGTTGGATACACGCGCGGATTTCCACCGTACGTGTCATACAACAGAATGCCTTTGCTGCCAACAAAAATTCCGCCACCGTCGCCGCCGAGCGTGACATCGTCGGGAAGGAACGGCGGACGATGGGGCAACAGGCCGCCGTCATACCAGTGGAGCTTGACCGCGGCACGATCACCGCGCGCCGCGAACTCATATTCAATGGTCGTGGCGAGTGGATATGACGACGGCTGCTTCTGGTCGCCACCCCACTGCGTTGACGATGCGGCGATGCTCGTTGGCATGCCCAGTTCGAGTGCCCAGAACGGCTGGTCGATGAGATGTGCGCCCATGTCGCCGATGGCGCTGACACCAAAGTCCACCCAGCCGCGCCAGGCGAAGGGGTGATATGCGGGATCGTACGCAACCATTGGCACTGCACCAACGAAGAGATCCCAGTTCAGAGTCGCAGGTGGTGTGGCCGGTGTTGCAGGCGTCGGACGCGGCACACCCTGCGGCCACCAGCCGTGCGGACGATCGGTCCAGACGTACACGTCGCTGATGGGCCCAAGCACTCCGCTCGCGATCACTTCCTTGATGCGACGCGTACCGTCGGACGAATGGCCTTGATTGCCCATCTGCGTCACGACCTTGGTGTCGATAGCGGCCTTTTTCATGGCGCGTGCTTCCATCACCGAATACGTGAGGGGCTTCTGGACGTAGACGTGTTTCTTCGCCTGCATCGCGCGCAACGCAATCATGGCGTGCATGTGATCGGGCGTCGCGACGACGATCGCGTCGATGTCCTTCTGCTTGTCGAGCATCTCGCGATAGTCGGCGTACTTCGTCGCCTTGCTGTAGTGCTCCTGCAGTTTGGCGGCATCAGCCAGGCGCTGTTGCGCGCCGAGGGTGCGTCGTGCGACCCACGCCTTCGCATCTTCGGCTGAGAGGGCAGGTGGCGGCACTTGCGGGCCCTGCGGCTTGCTACGCCCGGCCAGCGATTTCTCGACGTAGGCCATGTCCACATCGCAGATCGCGACGGTGCGTTCCGTCAGCATCTGCGACCAATTGGACATCCCCATGCCGCCGGCGCCGACGTACGCAATGTTGAGTGTGTCGCTGGGCGCCTGATACCCACGGCCAAGGACGTGACGCGGCACGATCATCGGCGGCGAAATGAGGGCGCCAAAAGCCACGGTGGCGCTGCCGGCGACAAAGTCGCGACGGGTGACCGGTTTCGAGTCCATTCGGGGGCGAGGTTGAGGCCAATCCAGTGTGCGCACCACAGAGGGGCGCCTCGGACGCGCGAAATCTTTCAGCGGGACCGCGATTCTGATACCGCCCGTGCTCGGCAGACGTTGAGCGAGCGCTCCGGAGGCAACACAAGGTGAAGGCCGGTCGACGCCGCGTCAGGGCCGCACCGTGCAAAGACGAGGTACGGTGGATAGGATGCTCGCGTCTGATGCTGTCGTGTCCGGCGGCATCCACCCAGCGTGTTGCCAGTACACCCCTCCCTCTTCCGCCGGCCGCCGGCGTTTCGCGGAGCCCTCGTGGACGTCACTCCGATCATCCATCTGACGGCAATCGATTATGCCGTGATGGCCATGTACTTCGTATTCGTGCTCGGCATCGGATTCGCCCTGCGCCGCAGCACGAAAACCAGCTCCGACTTCTTTCAGTCGGGCCGATCGCTGCCACCCTGGGTGACGGGGCTGGCATTCCTATCCGCCAACCTCGGCGCGCAGGAAGTGATCGGCATGGGAGCGTCGGGCGCGAAGTACGGCATCGCCACCGCGCATTTCTACTGGATCGGCGCGATCCCGGCGATGGTGTTCGTGGCGCTGTTCATGATGCCGTTCTACTACGGATCGCGCGCCCGCAGCGTGCCGGAATATCTGAAGCTGCGATTTGACGAGAAAACGCGCACACTCAACGCGATCAGCTTCGCGGTGATGACCGTGTTCTCGTCAGGAATCTCGATGTACGCGATGGGCAAGCTCTTCAACCTGCTGCTGGGCTGGAGCTTCGATGTGAGCGTGCTGGTGTCGGCGGTGATCGTGCTGGCGTATGTGTTTGCCGGCGGTCTGACGAGCGCCATCTACAACGAAGTGCTGCAGTTCTTCATGATTGCATTCGGCTTTGCGCCGCTGGTGTTTCTCGGTCTGAAGCAGGTGGGAGGATGGGCGGGTCTGACGGCGCGCCTGAGTGTGGCTGCGGCTGAACATGGACAGGCGGCGGGCGCATACACGCACGCATGGCAAGGTATGACGAATACGGCCACGAATCCCTTAGGCGTGGAGTGGTTCGGGTTAGTGATGGGGCTTGGGTTCGTGCTCAGTTTTGGCTACTGGTGCACCGACTTCCTCGTGGTGCAGCGCGCCATGGCGGCCGACAGCATGATCGCCGCGCGTCGTACGCCGCTGATCGCAGCAGTGCCGAAGATGTTCTTTCCGTTCCTCGTCATTCTGCCCGGCATGATCGCGCTGGCACTGACCGGTGCGGCAGGCGGCATCATTCCGGCCAAGATGAATTCCGCCGGCCAGCCGATGCTCGATGCGGCGGGCAAGGCGGTGATGGATTTCGATCTCGCGACGCCGATGCTGCTGATCAAGCTCTTCCCCGAAGGCATGCTCGGACTCGGTCTCACGGCGCTGCTGGCGAGCTTCATGTCAGGCATGGCCGGCAACGTGACGGCGTTCAATACGGTCTGGACGTACGACATCTATCAGAGCCACATCAAGAAGGGCGCGAGCGACGAGCACTATCTGTGGATGGGTCGTGTCGCGACGGTGGGCGGCATCCTGTTGTCGATAGCGGCGGCGTATGTGGCCGGCGCCTTCAACAACATCATGGAGATTCTGCAGCTGGTGTTCGCGTTCGTGAACGCGCCACTGTTCGCGACGTTCGCACTCGGCATGTTCTGGAAGCGCACGACGGGGCATGGTGCGTTCTTCGGTCTGGCGGCCGGCATGAGCGGCGCGATGCTGCATCACGGACTGACCTTGCCGAATGGATCGGTGCCGGGCGTGAAGGGCGGCTTCTTAAGCGTGCTGCACACCTATCCGAGTGAACTGGCGCAGACCTTCTGGACAGCGATCGTGGCGTTTTCGACGTGCGTGGTGGTGAGTGCGATCATCAGCCTGATGACAAAGCCGCGGCCGGAAGCGGAGCTCAAGGGACTCGTGTACTCACTGACCGAGAAGCCGGTGGACTCGGGCATTCCATTCTTCAAGCGGCCGTTGACGTTCGCGCTGGCGGTGCTGGCGATGACCATTCTTCTCAACCTCATCTTCCGCTGAGCGAAGGAGCATACCAATGAGTGGAGAAATATCACTCGATCTGCGGTTGCCGATTGGTGGACTGTTTGCGGTCCTCGGCGTCATGCTGGCAGGGTTTGGGCTGGTTACCGGCAGCGATACAGCGATGTACGTGAAGTCGGGGGGGATGAACATCAACCTGGTGTGGGGCTGCGTGATGATTGTGACGGGGTTGATCTTTCTGGGGCTGGCGAAGCGCGGGGCGCGGGCGGTTTAATCGCTCCCTGGCGTCTGCGCCTCCGCGAGCGATCTACGTCTCACGCGGAGGCGCGGGGGCGCGGAGGAACAGCTTGCGTTGTAACTGCGTGCGGGGCGGCAACGGTCTTTGATCGTTGCCGCTTTTTTTGCCTCACGCGGAGCTGGTGGAGGCGGGAGTCGCGAACTACTTCGCCACCGCCGCCGCATCCAACACACTGATCGTCCCGAGCTTCAGCGCCTCAATTCCTGCGCGGACTTTCGCCAGATCACCAACCACCACAATCGTCGCGCGGTTCACGGGCAGATACTTCTTCGCCACGCGCTGCACGTCGGCAATCGTGACCGCGTTCACCTTCGTAATGAATTCACTCACGCTGCCGAGCGGAATGCCGAACGTATTGAGCTCGACCAGCTCCCCGGCAATGCCACCATTCGTTTCGAAGTTGCCCGGGATGGCGAGCGCGACATACGCCTTCGCGCGCGCCAGCTCGATCGCATCGACCGGCTTGTCCTGAATCGAACGCAGCTCCTTGAAGACTTCCACCAACGACGAGTCGGTGACATCGGTGCGCACACCGCTTGAAATACGGAACGAGCTCGGGATCGGCGCCCAGCCGAATCGCGAGCCGATGCCGTAGGTGTATCCCTTCGTCTCGCGCAGATTCTGATTGAGCCGCGACGAGAACGAATCGCCAAGCAGCGTGTTCATAACAACCAGCGCCGGATAGTCCGGGCTGAAGCGTGAGACACCCGGGCCGCCGATGGTGATGACCGACTGCGCCGCACCCGGCTTGTCGATCAGGAAAACCTGGGCGGAAGTGTTGTCGACCGGCGCGACGGTTACCGCCGGCACGACCATCGGTGTACCGGCGGCGCTCCAGCTGCCGAATCGCGATGCCAGCATCGACGCGGCTTCGCTGGCGGTGATGTCACCGACCACGATGAACCTCGCCCGTGACGGTACGAATGCGCGATTGTAGAACGCGCGCACGGTTGCCGAGTCGAGTCGGGCGGTGGACGCTGAATCGCCGTCGGCCGAGTTGTGATACGGATGGCCCACAGGGAAGATCAGCG
>JANMWU010000670.1:0-2151 GCA_031380785.1 Gemmatimonadaceae bacterium | reverse complement strand
TGGGTGCATGTGAAGGTGCTTGCTGATCAGACTCTTCCGAAGAGCACGCAACTGTTGACGCGAAGCGGCAATCTTCCAGTCACGCTTGTGCCCGGCAGCAAGGACGTTCGCGACGCCCTTGCCGCAGGCGCGACGGTGTTTGAAACAGCGCACGACACAAAACTGTTCGTCGACCTGAACGCTATGGCGATCTACACGTGGGGCGACCTCGGCTGCTGTCTGCCGCGCGGCGCCACGCGTGCCACGCTACGCGGGACGCATCCCAATCTGCAGAAGAACGCGGTGCTGGTGTTCCGGGAAGTGGTGAGCCCCACGACGTTCAAAAAAGAAGATGCCGATCGCGCGAAACGCTGGGCGGTTCGGCTTATCGATGTGAAGGTGGGCGTCGATCCATCGGGTCGCTTGTTCGACGCATCGCCCGTGAATGCGCCCCTGCCGATTACCGAGATTGCCTGGGATGCCGCCGACGCACTCCCCTTCCCCTTGTGCGTCTCGGTGAAGGAAAGCCCAGGCTTGGAAATCGGCAACGTTCTCGGCAACATCGTTTTGGCCGATCATGGTCAGACACTGGATGAGGAAGACCTCGGCAATGTGCCATCGCCCGGGCTGAAGCGAGTGGCCGTGACAGTCGCGCAATCTTGCCGACGCGCTGAAGATGACTGGATTCCAGCGCGTTTTCGGCCCGCGCTCGAACATGCGCCCCTCACGCAAGGGTTCGATCTAGCGGCCGATCTCAACATCCCGCTTCCCAAGGACGATGAAGATGATACTGGCTGGTGGTCGGCCAGCGCGTTGGCCGCGCGCGACCCGCACGAAGCACTGCCCCAGGTGACGCAATTGGTCGGCACGCTCGGCACGGCCGCAAGCCCCTGGACGCCGCGGCGCGACCTGCTTGCAAGCGAGCGGGGCGCGACCGAATTCGTCGTTGAGACCGAAAACGATGGCTTCGCCTTACTGCGCTTCGGCGACGACGTGCACGGTCAACGTCCAAACGTCGGGACCGCTTTCAAGGCGACCTACCGTGTTGGGAACGGCAGCGCCGGCAATGTAGGCGCGGAAAGTATCTTTCATATCGTCACCAACGTAGCGGGCGTCTTTGACGCACTTACCAACCCTATGCCGGCCACGGGCGGCATCGATCCCGAAGACATTGAAGCCGCCCGACGCGACGCGCCCGAGGCCTTTCGCACACAGCAACGCGCCGTCACCGCGGCTGACTATGCTGCGGCCGCCGAGCGTCGCGTCGAAGTGCAGCGGGCGGCCGCGACCTTCCGCTGGACCGGCAGCTGGCACACGGTGTTCGTGACCGCCGACCGTTTCGGTGGGACTGCCGTCGACGCGCGCTTCGAGCGGCGGCTGCGCAGTCATCTCGAACGCTTCAGGATGGCCGGTTACGACCTCGAAGTCGATGCACCGCGCTATGTGGCGCTCGACATCGAACTGCACATTTGCGTTCTGCCCGGCTACTTCCGCAGCGAAGTGCTGCGCGCTGTGCGTGCCGAACTGGGCAGTGGCGTGCTGCCCGATGGCCGTCTGGCGGTATTTCACCCCGACAACTTCTCGTTCGGTGACTCGGTGCATCTGAGCCGCATCGTTGCTGCGGCGCAAGCAGTCGAAGGTGTCGAAGCGGTATGGACGCAAAAATTCCAACGCATGGCCGCACCCGATGCGGCGTCGCTCGATAACGGCGTGATCCCGACCGGTCGGCTCGAGATCCCGCAGCTTGCGAACAATCCGAACTTTCGCGAGCGCGGACGACTTGTGCTCGAAGCAGGAGGCGGCCAATGAGCGAAGAGCAAGCCAAGACCATGATCGCACCTGGCAGCACGGAGATCTGCGGCTGTTGCGACGGCATCGCTGCAAGCACGCCGGCCGGGATAGCCAACCGCTTTGGCCTATCCTCGATCACGTACCGCATTGGCGAATATGGGCAGTTCAAGGAAAGCATGCTTGCCGGGTTGTCGTCGTCGCAGTTTTCGCAACTTGCGGGGCTGCGCACGCGCGATGCCAACGACTACACACTCGGACTGATTGACGCGGTCGCCTGCGCCGCCGACGTGCTCACCTTTTATCAGGAGCGTGTCGCCAACGAGTCCTACCTGCGCACGGCCAATGAGCGGGTGTCGCTGCAGGAAATGGCCAAGCTGATCG
>JANMWU010000665.1:0-1608 GCA_031380785.1 Gemmatimonadaceae bacterium | reverse complement strand
CAGCTTGATCAGGTCATGCGCAATCACCGCAATCGGCATCACCACCAGCAGCCCGAGCACATCGCCCAGTACCCACTTGATGAACACCATGGTGAACGGAGCATGCGACAGCAACTTCGCTGACGTCGCACTGAGCGCACCCGCGACCAGCGCCGCCGTGATCGACGCGGCGATCAGCACCGCGACATCGCTGGATTGGCGGAACAGCACCCGCCGACCGGTCTGATGGCGGATGATCGTCGCGGCCAGGAACGCTTCCACCTGATTCGCTACCGTGATCGACGTCGCGGCAACCACCGGCTGACCATTCAGCAGATTGGCGGCGAAACTGCCAAGCGCTCCCGCCGCGAGTACCAGTGGCCAGCGTCGCTGCGGCGACAGCAGCAATGCCGCCACCAGCATGCCGTTCGGCGGCCACAGCGTCGCGATGTTGCCGGACTGCCGGCTGATCGCCAGACCGCCCATCGCTGTCGCCAGATAGCCAAATGTCAGCAGCAGCAGCAGCCCGAACTCGCTCAGATCGGACGGCGCGGCCTCTGATGTCGTCGCAGTGGGCGTCGACTCGTCGCTCATGTCACCCAATATGCTGGATGGCGTAGCCGCGCTCCTGCGCGCGATTCACGGCTACGATGCCGGCGGCCACGAACGTCGTGTTCTGATGCGCCGCTCCCTTCAACTCCACCAGCACTTCGTCAGGCTTCAGACTCATTTTCGTCGCGATCATCCCGGACAGCGCGCGCGTCGCCATGTCGCACACAGCAAAGTGAATCCTGTGGCCGATGGCGTCCTGAAAGGTGTTCTCGCGGTTGGGCAGCAGCATGCCATACCCTTTCGTCAGATACACGTTGATCACCGGCACGGCATTGGTCTTCGGATCGGTGAACTTGCTGCGATCGGTGAAGACCGCGCCGTATTTGGCCCATATTGCGTCCGAGAACGCGAAGGCGGTGGCCCAGTGACGTAAACCGATCACCACCGCGTTGTCGTCATCACCGAGACCGTAGCCGCTTTTGCTGGCGACCAGGAAGTTGTTCGTGAACTGCAACGCGTCGCCCACACCGAGCGGTGAGGTGGAGTCGAAGAAAAAGCGATGCTTGCCGGGAATGACGTCGAACCAGTCGTCCTGCGCGTGCCGCACGGGCTGCCACGGCGCGGTGGCCCGTGCGGTACCTGATGCAGCACCGAGTGCTGACGCTCCCGTGACCGCTGCCGTGACCGCTGCCAGTCCGGCACCAAGTCGCGCCATGAACGACCGTCGAGGCAGCTTGGGATCGTGGTCAGAAAGTGGCATCGATGCGGCTCCCGGGCGGTGACTCACACATGAGACTGAATGAACGCACCCCGCAGGGCTCGGCACCAGACCCCGAACGGGTGATGCCGTTGTTGCGAGGTGATTCTCACTAGCCCGGCTAAGCCGATCGGCAAAAGCGTCAGCGCCTGCAACCGCGTTCACGTACTCTGCGCAACTCCGACCCACTCCCCCATGCGACGACTGTCCAGCCTTGGCCTCGCCTTCGCGGCGCTGACGGCTGCCCCACTCCTGGCACAGCGCGGCAATCAGGCAATCGATTCCGCGTACACCGCGCGGATCATCGAACTCACCCCGAC
>JANMWU010000664.1:0-1596 GCA_031380785.1 Gemmatimonadaceae bacterium | reverse complement strand
CAGCTTGATCAGGTCATGCGCAATCACCGCAATCGGCATCACCACCAGCAGCCCGAGCACATCGCCCAGTACCCACTTGATGAACACCATGGTGAACGGAGCATGCGACAGCAACTTCGCTGACGTCGCACTGAGCGCACCGGCGACCAGCGCCGCCGTGATCGACGCGGCAATCAGCACCGCGACATCGCTCGATTGGCGGAACAGCACCCGCCGACCGGTCTGATGGCGGATGATCGTCGCTGCCAGGAAGGCTTCGACCTGATTCGCTACCGTGATCGACGTCGCGGCTACCACCGGCTGACCATTCAGCAGATTGGCGGCGAAGCTGCCAAGCGCTCCCGCTGCGAGTACCAGCGGCCAGCGTCGCTGCGGCGACAGCAGTAGTGCCGCCACCAGCATGCCGTTCGGCGGCCACAGTGTTGCGATGTTGCCGGACTGCCGGCTGATCGCCAGACCGCCCATCGCTGTCGCCAGATAGCCAAATGTCAGCAGCAGCAGCAGCCCGAACTCGCTCAGTTCGGACGGCGCAGCCTCTGATGTCGTCGCGGTGGGCGTCGACTCGTCGCTCATGTCACCCAATATGCTGGATGGTGTAGCCGCGCTCCTGCGCGCGATTCACAGCTACGATGCCGGCGGCCACGAACATCGTGTTCTGATGCGCTGCTCCCTTCAACTCTACCAGCACCTCGTCAGACTTCAGGCTCATTTTGGTCGCGATCATCCCGGACAGCGCGCGCGTGGCCATGTCGCACACGGCAAAGTGAATCCTGTGGCCAATGGCGTCCTGAAACGTGTTTTCGCGGTTGGGCAGCAGCATGCCGTACCCTTTCGTCAGATACACGTTGATCACCGGCACCGCATTGGTCTTCGGATCAGTGAACTTGCTGCGATCGGTGAAGACGGCGCCGTATTTGGCCCATATTGCGTCCGAGAACGCGAATGCGGTGGCCCAGTGACGTAAACCGATCACCACCGCGTTGTCGTCATCACCGAGGCCGTAGCCGCTCTTGCTGGCGACCAGAAAGTTGTTCGTGAACTGCAACGCGTCGCCCACACCGAGCGGTGAGGTGGCGTCGAAGAAAAAGCGATGCTTGCCGGGAATGACGTCGAACCAGTCGTCCTGCGCGTGCCGCACGGGCTGCCACGGCGCGGATGCCTGCGCGGTACCTGATGCAGCAGCGAGCGCTGACGCTCCCGTGACCGCTGCCAGTCCGGCGCCAAGTCGCGCCATGAACGACCGTCGAGGCAGCTTCGGATCGACGTCAGAAAGTGGCATGGATCCGGCTCCCGGGCGGTGAATCACACATGAGACTGAATGAACGCACCCCGCAGGGCTCGGCACCAGACCCCGAACGGGTGATGCCGCTGTTGCGAAGCGATTCTCACCAGTCCGGCCACGCCGACCGACAAAAGCGTCAGCGCCTGCAACCGCTCTCACGTACTCTGCGCAACTCCGACCCACTCCCCCATGCGACGACTGTCCAGCCTTGGCTTCGCCTTAGCGGCGCTCACGGCTGCCCCACTCCTGGCACAGCGCGGCACCCAGGCAATCGATTCCGCGTACACCGCGCGGATCATCGAACTCACCCCGAC
>JANMWU010000637.1:0-5896 GCA_031380785.1 Gemmatimonadaceae bacterium | reverse complement strand
GTGCGACTCACGCGCGCAAACGCCTTCCGCCGAACCAGCGCATTCAGCAGCGAACTCTTGCCCACGTTCGAACGGCCCGCGAATGCGATCTCCGGCAACTGCGGTTCCGGGCGCCAGCCATGTTCGCTGGCCATTGGCCCTGAAAACGTCAGCGAGCGGATGACGAGCGGATCCGGCATCGCCGCACCAACCGCGGCCTGCGGCACATCAGGATCGGTCACACAATCTCAGTTGAAGGCAGCTCACGATCAGACTAGTGCGGATGCACCGGCGCGCGACGAGCGCCACGCTCACGCCGTGCCGGCACAGCCGCCTGCGGTACCGCAAGCGAACCGCCGACGGCCGGCGTCACCACTGCGTGCGCAATGCTCGGCGTGCGCAGGCCAAGTGCCAGCACTTCGTCCATGCTCCCGACGCTGTGGAACGTGATCGCGTCGCGTACTTCCTGCGGCACGTCATTGAGGTCACGCACATTGCCCTTCGGCAGAAGTACATGACTGATACCGGCGCGGTGGGCACCGACCGCTTTCTCTTTCACGCCGCCGATCGGCAGCACGCGACCGCGCAGCGTGATCTCGCCCGTCATTGCGACATCACCGCGCACCGGCGTGCCGGTCAGCGCGCTGACCACCGCAGTTGCAATCGCGATACCGGCGCTCGGTCCGTCCTTCGGCGTTGCACCGGCCGGAATATGTATGTGAATGTCTTTTGTCTTGTAGAACTCCGGCGCGATGCCGAGGTGCGCCGCGCGCTGTCGCGCATAGCTGAGGGCCGCTGACGCCGACTCCTTCATCACATCGCCCAGCGTGCCGGTGAGTTGCAGACGGCCGCGCCCATCAACAACGCTGACTTCAATCTCGAGCGTCTCGCCGCCAACGGTGGTGTAGGCCAGACCCGTTGCCACGCCAACCTTGTCCTCGAGCGACGTATCGTCAGGATCGAACTGCATAGCGCCAAGCAGCACCGTGAGCTCGGCGGTCTTCACGATCAGCGGACGCGGACCCTTCTTCGTGTCCGGTGCCTCGGCCAGCTGACGCGCCAGCTTGCGCGCTACGCGTGCCAACCTGCGCTCGAAATCGCGCACACCGGCCTCGCGCGTCCAGCCGCGACAGATTGTGCGCAGCGCATCAGGTTCCCACGTCACCGCCGCCGGATCGAGGCCGACGTTCCGGAGCGTACGCGGCACCAGATACTGTTTCGCGATCGCCAGCTTTTCCTGATCGAGATAGCCGGTCAGCCGGATGATCTCCATGCGATCACGCAACGGCTCCGGAATTCCGTTCAGCGAATTCGCCGTCGTGATGAATAGCACCTGACTCAGATCGTAGTCGATCTCGAGGTAGTGATCGTTGAACGCCGTGTTCTGCTCGGGATCCAGCACTTCCAGCAGCGCGGCAGACGGATCGCCGCGCCAGTCGGCACCAAGCTTGTCCACTTCGTCGAGCAGGATCACCGGATTCACACTTTCGGCGCGGCGCATGGCCTGAATGATCCGGCCGGGCATCGCACCGATGTACGTGCGCCGATGCCCGCGAATCTCAGCCTCGTCGCGCACGCCGCCGAGCGACATGCGCACAAACTTGCGGCCCAGCGCACGGGCAATGGAGCGCGCCAGCGACGTCTTTCCCACACCCGGCGGTCCGACGAGACACAGAATCGGACCATCCATCCTGCCGACCTGCTTCAGTACGGCGATGTGATCGAGGATGCGATCCTTTACATCTTCCAGACCGTAATGATCTTCGTCGAGAATCTGCTTTGCGCGCAGCACATCGAGCGTATCCTCGGTGCGCGTGTGCCACGGCAGCGCCAGCACCCAGTCAAGGAAGGTGCGGCTGACGGTGGCTTCAGGACTCAGCGGAGCCATTTTGCGCAGCTTGCGCACTTCGCGCCGCGCACGTGTGAGCACCGCCTCGGGAAGGCCAGCGTTTACCAGCTGCGAGTCGAGCTCCTGCACCTCATCCCCGTCGTCGTTGCCCAGTTCGCGATGAATCGCGCGCAGCTGTTCCTGCAAGTAGAACTCGCGCTGATTCTGGAACAGCGCACCGCGCACATCCTCCTCGATTTTCCGCTCCAGCCGCAGCAGCTCCACTTCGCCGGCGAGCGTCATCGACAGCTGATCGTATAGCACGCCCAGTGATGGAGCGTCGAGCAGTCGCTGCCGCACCTCGAGTTTTATGCCAATGTGAGCTGCGATCAGCCAGGCCTGTTGTTCAGGGCTTTCGGAGCCGGCCACCATCCGCACCACTTCGTCCGGCAGCCGGCGATGCAGCGCCACGTACTCCTCGAACGTGACAAGCGTTCGCTTCGACTGACGCTCGTCGTCCTCGTTCAGCACCAGCCCGTCCAGCGGATATGGCTGCACGTTCGCCTTGAGGTGCGAACCGGCCATCGCGTAGCGCGTGACCCTGGCGCGTGCGAGTGACTCCACCAGCACCCGCGTGGTTCCGTTCTGCAACCGCGAGATCTGAAGAATGCGGGCTACGACACCGACGCGATACAGATCAGTGCTGCCCGGATCTTCGGTGTCGGCATTTTTCTGCGCGACAAGCAAGACCAGCGAATCATCGGCGGCTGCCGTGTCGAGGGCTGCAAGGCTGGCGGCGCGGCCAACCAGCAAAGGCATGACGACGTGAGGAAACAGGACTTCGCCACGCAGCGGCACGACTGGCAGCCGCTCTGGCGTTTCAATCTTGTCTCCCCCGCGCCGGAAGACCGGGCTCAGGGCTACGCTTCCTTTTTACGACGCGCGGGAGAGATCTCGAGTAACGGCTGGGCGCGACTCGTCACGCAGCTCTCGATGACGCGCACTTCAGTCACGTCTTCACGACTCGGCAGATCGAACATTACGTCCATCAGGATCTCTTCGAGAATCGCACGCAATCCGCGCGCACCGGTGCCGCGCTTGAGCGCCTTGCCGGCCACCGCCCGAAGCGCGCTCTCCTCGAAATCGAGCTTCACCTCTTCGAGCGCGAACAGCTTCTGATACTGCTTCACCAGCGCGTTCTTCGGCTCGCGAAGAATCTGGACCAGCGTATCCTCATCCAGCGACTCGAGCGGCACCGCCACCGGCAGGCGGCCCACCAGCTCGGGGATGATGCCAAAACGCAGCAGGTCATCCGGCTCGACATCAGCGAACGGATGTTTCGCCGTGCGCTCCAGCAATGCCTTATCGGCGCCACCGAATCCGATCCGCTGCTTGCCCACGCGCGCTTCGATGATCTTTTCCAGACCGTCGAAGGCACCACCACAGATGAACAGGATGTCCTTGGTGTTGATCTGGATGTATTCCTGCTGCGGATGCTTGCGACCACCCTGCGGCGGAACACTGGCAACGGTGCCCTCGAGAATCTTGAGCAGCGCCTGCTGCACACCTTCGCCGCTCACATCGCGCGTGATGCTCGGGTTCTCGCTCTTGCGCGCGATCTTGTCGATTTCGTCGATGTACACGATGCCGCGTTCGCATTCCTGCACGTTGAAGTCGCCGGCCTGCAGCAGACGCACAAGAATGTTTTCGACATCCTCGCCAACGTAGCCGGCCTCGGTCAGCGTGGTGGCGTCGGCAATCGTGAACGGCACATCGAGAATCTTGGCCAGTGTCTGCGCCAGCAGCGTCTTGCCGACGCCGGTCGGGCCGATCATCAGGATGTTTGACTTTTCGAGCTCAACATCCTCATCACGCGATGCGCCGAGGTTGATGCGCTTGTAGTGGTTATAGACCGCCACCGACAGCGCCTTCTTGGCCCGCTCCTGACCGATCACGTACTGGTCGAGGATGTCCTTGATTTCCTGCGGAGTCGGAACCTGCGTAATCGCTTCGGCGACCTCGCGCTCTTCGTCCTCAGCCAGGATCTCGTTGCACAGTGCGATGCATTCGTTGCAGATGTACACGGACGGCCCGGAAATGAATTTCCGGACAGCATCCTTGGACTTTCCGCAGAACGAACAGCGCAGATGCTTGTCGTGCGACATTCGAGACCCGTCAGAGAACACAGCAAGCCCCCCTCATGGGGACTCGGCGTCACTTCAGAAGCTACAACCCGGCCCCCGGATCGCAATGCAGGATCGGCGCTTCCGGAGATGGCAAGGGGCCGCAACGCGTGAGCTGCAGCCCCTCCCAAGTATCGACACCGCACGTGTTTAGTACACGCGGCGCACTACTCGCGTTCCCCGTCAGCCGGCGGTCACAACGGCTGGCTTTGTTTCGATTGCAAGTTCACTGCGGCTGGTCACGATGTTGTCGATAATGCCGTAATCCAGTGCTTCCTGCGCGCTCATGAAGCGGTCACGGTCGGTGTCACGCTCGATCACTTCCACCGGCTTACCGGTGTGCTTCGACATCAGCTCGTTCAACTTGCCCTTCAGATACAGGATTTCACGCGCCTGAATTTCGATGTCCGATGCCATGCCGCCGCCGCCGTTCTGACTCGGCTGGTGGATCATGATGCGGCTGTGCGGCAACGCCGAGCGCTTGCCCTTGCGACCAGCACTCAACAGGAACGCGCCCATGCTGGCGGCCATGCCCATGCAGATCGTATTCACTGGCGCCGACATGAAGTTCATCGTGTCGTAAATCGCGAAGCCGGCGGAGACACTGCCGCCGGGACAGTTCACGTACAGCGAGATGTCTCGATCCGCATTGTCCGCCTGCAGGAACAGCAGCTGCGCAATGATGACGTTCGCCACGTCGTCATTGATCGGCGTGCCGAGGAAGATGATCCGGTCCATCAACAACCGCGAGAAAACGTCGTAGGACCGCTCGCCGCGGCTGGATCGTTCGATCACGTACGGAGCGTAAATGGACATTATTCGAGCTTCCTGCTGAGGTTAGGGCACCGGGGCGAACCCGATGAGAACTCCTGCTGCACTACGCTACCTGATTCACCGTGTTCCGTGCAATCAGCCAGCCGAATACCTTGTCGTCCGTGACCGTCCGCTCCAGTTCCTTGAGCCGGCCTTCCTTCTCAAGACGAACGTACAGCTGTCCAGTCTCGACACCGGTCTTCGCTGCCATCTCGGCCACCTTGTCGTCCACGTTCGAGGTGCTCGCGACCAAGCCTTCCCTCTCGGCAATCGTGTCGATCACCACGTCGCGACGTACCTGGCGCTCAGCCATGGGGCGGAACTCGCCGGCGAAACGATCCTTCATGTTCTCGGGCACCTGATACATCTGCATGTACGCGCCCATCACCTGCTGGACCCACGCGTTCGGGATCTCGAACGGGTTGGCGGCGATCACCTGATCGAGCAGCTGCTCGCGAACCGCTGAATCGGCCTCACGCTTCAGGTGCTCGCCCATGTCCTTCCGCACCGCCTCGGTCAGCAGCAGCACCGTGTCAAAATCGCCGAGTTCGCGGGCGAGGGCGTCATCGAGCACCGGCAGCGATTTGCGCTTCACTTCCAGCAGACTGACGCGGGTGAACTTTGCCTTGCCGCGCTGAGCCTCGTCGGGGAAGTCGTCCGGCCAGCGCACCGAGCGCTCGATCGTCTGGCCCGGTGTGGCTTCCATGATCAGCTCCTCGATGCCCGGAATCGCCTGACCTTTGCCGAGTTCGAGCGGATACTCGCGCTGTTCCGGCATCTCGCCGCCCTCTTCCTGCGATGCGATTTTCACGCGCACCTGATCGCCCGGCTGCGGTTTGTCCTCAACCGGCTCGAGAGCGGCGCGCTGCTCGCGGAGCGTTTCCAGCTGCTCCCGCACCATCTCATCGGTCACCTTCTCGGACGGACGGGCCACGGTGAATCCAGTCGTCGTGTTGATCGCAATCTCTGGGCGGACCTCGACGTGAATGTCGAACGTGACGGGCTCGCCGTCCTCGAATTTCAGGTCGTGGACGTGAGGCTGTGCGATCGGCTCGAGTTTTTCCTGATCGAGCGCCTGCTTCCACGCGTCCTG